>NZ_JBNHEP010000099.1:0-10301 GCF_050015995.1 Dapis brunnea BLCC-M229
CGACTGATGCTTAAGAGGTTAGCGTACGCATAGATCCGCTTAGGGGTTCTATAAGGTAGTATTTTTTCAATAAAATATAATAGACCTCTCCAAAAATCAAAAATAAAATCAATTCTTATCCTTTTATTATCAACTATTTCTCCCTGTTCCCTGTTCCCTGTTCCCTCTTTCCTGGAGATGTCTAATGATGATACTTCAATATAGGAATAGATATTCTATCCCTATATTTACTAGCTAAAACTTACAGCAATTTCGGAGTTAGTGAGGTACAAAATTTATCACTTTAATAAATAATCAATAGAGATTAGTCTTCAACTGTACCTCACCATCCTAAAAAGTGCTGTAAGCTTAATAATTTTCAATTTACTCTTTATTATTTTCTTCTAAGGTGTAGGATTAGGATATTTAGCATGAACCTCATCAATTTCAGCAATAATTTCTTCAGTCAAATTTATCTCCAAACTACTAATATTTTCTTTTAATTGTTCCATAGTTGTTGCCCCAATAATTGTACTAGCCACAAACCATCGGGAACGCACATAAGCTAATGCTAATTGCGCCGGAGTCATATTATTTTTATGAGCAATTTCTACATAAGCTTTTATCGCTTCAGTCAAATTTGTTTTACGATAACGTTGCTCAAATCCAGGAAACAAAGCTACACGAGAATTTTCAGGAACTCCATGCAAATATTTACCTGTTAAAAGACCAAAAGCTAGAGGACTATAAGCCATTAATCCCACATTATTAAATCGACAAGCTTCAGCGATATTTATATGAAAAATACGGTTAACTAAACTAAAAGCATTTTGAATCGAAACTATTTTTGGTAAACCTAGTTTTTCTGCTACATGGCAAAATTCGGACACTCCCCAAGCCGTCTCATTACTTACTCCTAAATAACGAATTTTTCCAGCTTTAATTAACTCAGCAAATACTTCTAATTGTTCCGCAATAGGTGTCGTATCTTGCTCATTATTTGGGTCATAATCTGGGGCACCAAATAAAGGCACATAACGGTCAGGCCAATGAATTTGATAGAGGTCAATATAGTCAGTTTGAAGACGACGCAAACTATCTTCTATTGCTTGCTGAATATTGGCTCGGTTAACTTGAAGATTTCCCCCACGAATCCAAGTAATTCTAGAACTAGGACCGGCAATTTTTGTAGCAATAATTAATTTATCGCGTTGTTGTTTAACCAACCACTCACCAATATATTCTTCCGTTTTTCCTTGAGTTTCAGCCTTGGTTGGTACTGGATACATTTCTGCTGCATCAATAAAATTAATACCTTCAGCAACAGCATAATTAAGTTGTTGATGAGCTTCTTCAATAGTGTTTTGCTGCCCATAAGTCATGGTGCCTAAACAAATTTCTGATACATTTAAGTTACTATCTCCAAGTTTGTTGTATTTCATTGGTTTGTTTTTTAGTAAATTATCTAATTTTATCCTAGCAGTGACATATTCCTGACGCTAACACAAGGTATAGCGTAGGCTACGAGCGCGACTTCTCTATGAGAACATTGACTGAGCTAACAAGGAATGCCCTACCTCTCTAGAATAGGCTCAATTGAACGCCTTTATGTGATTCAAATTTAGTTGGTGGCAACAAATCTTTAATCAATACTTTAGCCCTATTTTTGATGTTAATTGCAGCATTCAAATCACGTCCAATTGACAGATTGCAGTTAGGACATTCATGCTGTCTCTGAGCTAAAGTTTTCTTAACTTTATGACCACATCTACTACATTCAGTTGATGTTCCATGAGGTTTGACTTCAA
The DNA here is from genome assembly GCF_050015995.1 of Dapis brunnea BLCC-M229. Taxonomy (NCBI): domain Bacteria; kingdom Bacillati; phylum Cyanobacteriota; class Cyanophyceae; order Oscillatoriales; family Microcoleaceae; genus Dapis; species Dapis brunnea. The sequence goes on from NZ_JBNHEP010000099.1 coordinate 1,788, forward strand.
CTATTAACTGACCAGCTTTTGCCTCTTTCAGAGGAGCTTCGCTAACAGCTTTGTTAGCTAATATCATATTAAATTGACCCCAACCCGCATCATGTATAGACTTAGCTAATCTAGATTTAGCCATGCCTTTAATATTTAATTTTTCAACTGCAATAATATCATACTTTTTCAATAATTTATTAGCAGTATTGAAGTGAAAATCTTTTCTAGTATTAACTACTTTTATATGTTTTTTAGCTAATTGTTTAACCGCTTTTTGTCTACGCTTAGAACCTTTTTTTCTCCTAGACACTTTTCTTTGGGCAGACTTAAGTTTTCTTTCTGATCCTCTCAAATATTTAGGAGCAGAAATATAGTCATTATCAGAAGTTACAAAGAAGTCTATTAAACCGACATCTATACCTACAATATTACCTTGTTTAAGATCAGGTTTAATTTCTGGTATAGACTTATCTTCTAAACTAAAGGTAACAAAATAGCCATTAGATTTTTTAGTAACTGATGCTGTTTTAATCACAAATCCGTCAAGCAATGGCCGATGAACAATTACTTTTACATCGCCTATTTTAGAGAACTTAACTTTGTTACCTACAAAATTATGTTGTTTAAATTGAGAAAGGGACGTTGCATGCAACGTCCGTACAATGTTTTATATTGACCTTTACCTTTGAACCTTGGTTTACCTGAACGCTTACCATTTGAATATCCTTTTAGCCATCTATACAAATGCCAGCTCAACTCTTTTCGGTACTTCTTGTAAAACTTGAGAATGGATTTGTTTGTACCAAGGTTTATCTACCTTTAATTGAGTTAATGACTTTTGTTGACTAAACCTAGTTGGACGGTCTTTTAATTCTGGTAAGTGACAAATCAAAGGACAAGCATTAATAGAACACTGATTTCTTTCCCACCAATCAAATCTTTCTGCCAACATATAGTTATATTGACACCCCAACATATCCAGAGTTTTATCTATTTTCTCCGCTTGTTCTTTTGTTGGACGTAGTTTGTATTGATAGGCTATTCTCATCTATTTTTCTCTTTTCGACCTTATGCGTATTATAATAATTTGTGTACATAATTGCAACATAAAACTATGAAAGAATCATTACATTGTCGAATAACTAAAGAAAGATTATATAAACTAAGATTATATGCAGTCAGAAAACAAAAAACAATGACTCAAGTAATAAGTGATTTTATAGATAGTTTACCTACTTATGTGGAGGACAAACGTTCACAAACTGATAAAATGGTGGAAAAATAGCGCATTCATCCCGACACCATAGACTATGGTGCGGGACTTTTGCTCAACTTTGAAGTTAAAATTAACTTAGAATCTTAGAGGAGTAACTGAATTCTCCAGTCTAGTATTAAAACGAATTTCCGTACCAGTGTAATGAGGAACCCAACCTTCTATTGAAACGAAATATCGCACAGCTTTAACTCGTTTTTCTGGTGTCAAATAAAACCAATGTTCTGTATTAGCTGGTACATTAATATATTCTTGTGGCTGTACTGTTAATTCAACTTGACTATCATCAGGACGCACAAAACCAAAAATACCTTCTCCTGCCACAATATAACGCACTTCATCATCTGCATGGGTATGACATTTATCGAACTTTGATAACATTGCATCAAGATTAGGAATTTCTGGATGTATTGCCACTAAGTCTCGTGACTGATAACCAGCAGTTTCTTTGAGTTGCTCAAAATAATTATCCAAACTTTGTAATAATCCTTCTTTTTCATCATCGTTGAGTACATCTTTTGCCAGTAGATTATGAATTTCTGGATTGTCTCCTACAGGCCAATGATTCAGTTGCACATTTAAGGATTCAAGTTCACGAGAAATATCGTTGAGTTGAGTGTAAATTGTACCGTCTTCTAGTTTGAGTATTGCCATATTTCACCTGTTGATTTATGACTAAAATTGATTCTATAAACAAGAATATTCTTGTTTATATTGACTATCAAATTTTAGCACTATTTGTTATAAGATAATAATTATTATACAGCACTGACGGTATTTAAACCAACAACTATATTATTATCTTTATGATTGGTATAAAACAGCTATGCTTAAGCCAGAAGGATTAAAGCAAATTTGAAAAAATTACCTTTTGAGCAGCAAATTTACTTGGTTCTATATTTTGATTTTAACCTACCTCTCAAATATTCAATTATTGACCTAATAAAATCACTAACTCCTATATCAAAAACTCATACCATTTCTCTGTAACAATGTACTTAATAATTGTTGATTAAACCTAATGTAAATAAGCATTTTTATCTCTTAGTTACACTGATACTCATAGATAAATCATATAATATCATCTGTGGTTGAATAGTTATAATTAAATTTTGTACTATTGCTTGAGCAATATCTATAACTTAGAGCTAGAGCAATACTACAAACAAAAACTTTTTTATAACTTATTATCCGGGCATCATATAAGTCATAATCTTGAACAAAAAATTATACATCTCAGAAATCATACGGAGTTTTATGACATTTTTGATTTTGTCAAATTTCTCTGACTAAACTATGCTATATTTAGAAATAATTTACCTTATTTTTTCAGCAGTATATCAATGACAAAAAAATAAGGTCAATAGCCTACCCTTGGATAAGGGATGAAAAAAATTAACTTCAGTATTTTAAGCCTATGACTTTAGCCAAAGGTACTAATAACTGATAACTAAGTAGAGCGTGGTAAATTTCGTGCGTTATGTATCAAATTGTAAATTAGCTCAAAAGTCAGGTATATCATTCTTTTGACTAGAGTTTAGACTAAATATGCAACGTCATTTTTTTTTAGCTTGGTCTACTTAATAACTAATAACTAATAACTAATAACTGATAACTGATAACTGAAATGACGTACAGTCTCAGAATTGCAGACTTACCTAGTAATGAACGACCACGAGAAAGATTAATTGCCTCTGGTCCTAAAAGTCTTTCTACTGCAGAATTAATTGCTATTCTACTAGGTACGGGTCAAGGAAAAGGAAAACTTTCTGCTGTTGGTCTTGGACAATATGTATTAAATCAATTAAGTCAACATCAGCGTGACCCCCTCTCAATTCTCCGCAATATTACGGTTCAAGAATTAACTCAAATTCATGGTATTGGTACAGCAAAAGCAACAACTATTCTTGCTGCCATTGAATTAGGAAAAAGAGTATTTCAATCTCGCCCTCCAGAATTAGCAGTTGTTGATAGTCCTCAAGCTGCTGCGGATGCTTTGAGTCAAGATTTGATGTGGCAAACCCAAGAAAAATTTGCTGTCTTACTTTTGGATGTAAATAATCGCTTACTCGGAACTCAGGTAATTACTATCGGTACAGCAACAGAAACATTAGCTCATCCCCGCGAAATTTTTCGAGAAGTGATTCGTCAAGGTGCAAGCAGAGTAATTATTTCTCATAATCATCCTTCAGGAAATGTCGAACCAAGTCCTGAAGATATCAATTTAACCAAACAACTCTTAGCAGGAGCGCAATTTTTAGCTATACCCTTACTCGACCATATAATTATGGGTAATGGAGAACATTCCAGTCTGCGCCAGACAAGTAATTTGTGGGAAGAATACCCTCAAGGAGATTAAGAAGAAAACCTGAATCTATTTATACCACTACGCGCAAGTCATATCAAAGGAGGTAGCATTGGTGTAATTATACCAATTTCATAAAATATTGCAGAGCGTGACTTTGTTCTTAGGAGTCAGGAGTCAGGAGTCAGGAGTCAGGAGTCAGGAGTCAGGAGTCAGGAGGTAAGAATTTATACAGCCTATTCCATGTAAGTGTGGTACAGTAATTCTAGTAGATTTGATTAATAAGAATGAAAACTTTATTCTATAGTTCAAAAACTATTTAAAAATTTGGTAGTCCTGCATAGTAATGGTCAAGTACAAATTGTGGCATTATAGTGATGTACGAAGTTCCAGATGGCTCCAATATGATTACTTAATTTTTGGGAAAACGATAAAGTTTTTCGCACCAATCTTCCAATACGTTGTCGCATTGTGTTATTAAACCTTTCTATATAACTGGTTTTACCAGTTTCCTTACCTACTGCTTGATGTCGCATTGAAGGTAACACCATCTCATAGGCTTCCCAAAAATCAGTATAGCAGGTTGCACATTGACGATATACATCGGGTAAAGATTTCCAGAGACCTTGAGCTGATTTTCTAGAGCGATATAGCTGCCGCACTTGCTCCGCCAACGCCAATATATACTCCTACTATTTCACGAGTTCCAACATCCATAGCCAGCCAAATCCATTGTTTGTTGTTTTTACAACCAACAAATGACCACATTTCATCAAGTTGAATTATCAGTTTACCTGTTTTTTTTTAGTAACAGCAACTTGCTTTTCGATTTGCTCATACTTGCGATTAACATACATCTGTAACCATCTTTCTGAAACACCTGTAATTCTTGCGTTCGCGTAGCGTCCCGTAGGGAATCGCAGCCAATGCTAATCGCTAAATACAACATTTTATCAATCATCGCTCTTGTTGCCTCATCAATAGGCTCTGTGCTAGGATTCTCGACAAATTGTCGTCCACAATCTAGGCAACGAAACCGAGGCTTACCGTAGTGAGTATGTCCATATTTGATAATTTTAGTAGATTGGCATTTAGGACAGTGCATAGCTAGAAAATTCAACTTTAATTTATATTTTACCATTACGCGAGCAGGACTACCCAAATTTGATATTACTGATTCGATTCTTCTCGCAATTGCTTGTGTAATTTTTCCAGTGATAATTTTAACTCATCTCCCCGTTCAACTTGACCTAACTCTTCATAACGTTTATAAGCTAAGTTTAACCAACGAATCGCTTCCTCGTTACTACCTAAAATTGCATAAACTTCTCCTAAAGTAGCCTCAAGTTTTCCCCTTCCTGCAACATCATCAACTGCCATCAATTCTGCTGACTGTAAATAGTAATCCTTGGCTAATGCAGGTAATTGAATCTGTTGATATATTTCACCCAAGATTCTATAAACAGTAGAAGTATAATATCCTTGGTCTATAAAAGATTCTAAGATAGCGATCGCTTCCCCATTCAAACCATTTTGTTGATAAAGTTCAGCAATACTTAGTACCCGTGCTTCACCATCTAACTTTTGAGTCAGCTCCTCACTTTTTGCCAAAATTTCTTGCTGTTGAGATTTTGAAATTACAGCAAATCCTATTCCCAAATAATCTTGTTTAGAAAAAGGCGATTTTTCGTCAAGAGAAGAAATCTCAGTATCAGTATGAACAATTACTGTATATCGAACACCTGTTTTTAAAGGCAATTCCCCAGAATAAATTACTTGATTTTCACTAACCTCTGTTTCCCAAATATATTCTGACGGACTTTTGATAGTAACAGTATAACGAGTTGCACCTGCCACAGGATTCCAATGTAAAATCAAGGGTTTATCTGGTAATAATAAAGTGTGGCGCGGACTAATAAGATAGGGAATTTTATCAGTAATTGCTACTTGATTAATTCCACGAGTAGCATCAAAAGGAACACATCCATCTGGAGTTTCAACACATTGTGATTTTGCTTGTAAACAGCCATCCATTGTTTGAGATATATTATTTTTTGGCAAACTCCAAGTTTTCCAGTTTGCGTAACAAATTGCTATTAAATTTGCTTCTGATGTGAGTTTTATTTTATCTTGTGCATAGAGTTCTGTGCCAACAAAAACTGGATGATATTCTGACCAATTTTGACGCTTTAAAAATACTTTTCCATCTGCTTCAATAATTCGCCCAACTGGAGATTGATTAACTTGAGTAGTAGCATTAGCTGGTGCAAATATAATATAATTTTGTAAGTTAATTATCTGCTTTACTGGAGTCAAAACTAAAATAACTAATAGAGCTAAAAATGTCTGGATTTTCATATCTATCCCCTTGGTATTTTTCAACTTGGTATTTTTCAACTTTAGTAGGTTGTATTTTTCTATTTTTAAGGAGTTATACTAATTCAATAATTCGCCCAATTGGAGATTGATTAATTTTAGTAATAGCATTAGTTAGTGACAATTTAATATGATTTTGTAATTTAATTATCTGGTTTACTGGAGTCAAAATTAAAAAAACTAATAGAGGCAAAAATATCTAGATTTTCATATCTATCCCCTTGATATTTTTCAACTTTAGTAGGTTGTATTTTTCTATTTTATATTTTTCAACTTTAGTAGGTTGTATTTTTCTATTGCTAAAGAGTTATACCAATTTGAAAAAAGAATGTTACGAATAGTAAGGGCGATAAAAAGACTTTAGAGGAGATGTCCCTTTGACAAAATTGAAGCCATTCATTCTCTAAGTCGCCAATCCGACGGCTCCCCTACCTGACTCCTAAAAAATCCCTTAGTCATTTGTAGCAAAAATTTATCAAATTGGTATTAGGTAGTTAGGAGTTACTAAATTATAATTTCCTAGCTCTTAAATTAATATTGATTAGAGGGGATTTCATCAAGCGTGAGCTACAAGTGTCCCAGGCAAGATCCCTTGCTACAAATAAAAATGTTCTTCTCTTTCAAAATTACCCCCTGCTCCCTACTCCCTATTTCCTACTCCCTATTTCTTAAACTTTTGAATTTTCTTAAGTCTTACTCCTTCTTTTTCTGTTTGTAAACGTTGGCGGACTAAATTTTTCCATGTATTAGTTTCAGGATTTTGAGTAGATTTAAGATCTATACAATTTTGCCTAGCTTTTTTTAAACTATCTCTATCTGTGGGAATTTGCTCCAGTACCTGTGCTAATAAACATTGTGCTGGAGCATTTTCAAGGTTTAGTTGAATTGCTTTTTTTAAATGAGATTGAGCTTGAGAGTAATTTAAGGTCTGAAAATAAGCCCAACCTAGATTTTTATGTAAATTTGATTCTATTCCTTGAGTGAAATTACCAGGATATTTTTGCTGTAATTCAGACATAAGTTGTAAACCAAGAGTCAAATTGTTAATTGCTGTCTTATTATTTCCATCTAACCAAATTTGGAGACGGGATAAATTATTAATTGCTGCAACTTTCACATAATTATTATTTCGGTAAACTGCAGAATCTATTGCCTGTTGATATTCAGTTTTAGCACAACCAAAATCTTGTCTAGTTTCACAAATTAATCCTAACTGTAGGTAAGAAGCTGCATTTTCATGGTTAAATTTTAGAGCAAGTTGATAATAAAATTCAGCTCTGCCTAAATTACTATTTAGATACTGTTCAAATCCAATATTTGTGAGATTTTTGTCAATGGTTGGAAAAATATAGGTTTGGATTAAAAGAGGAATTTTTTGCAAAAGAAAACCTAATCCCATCAATCCCATTAACATGAGAAGGAAAAACTGCAAATAAACCTTAATTTGTGTTGGCGATCTAGTCTGTTCGGCAATTGTTTGTGATAATTCTTTCGATTTTTTCAGAATAAATCGTGTATGTTTAGGTCGCTGTTGTGGAAGAGGATTCATTAACTCATCAATAAAATCAGCCAGCAGAGGCGAAACTTGAGGAGCATAATTTCTCCAAATAATTTTGCCAGTTTTTCTCTCCGTTGGAAAATTCATGGGAGACTGACCTGTAAGTAAATGAACAAAGGTACGACCTAATGCAAAAAAATCAGATTGTAAAACAGCTTCTCCATTCATTTGTTCTGGTGCAGCATATCCTAAAGAACCAATTTTTGTTGTTCCCCAATCTCCTACTCCAATTGTGCCAAAATCAATTACGGTTAATTGCCCATTTGGTCTCAAAATTAAATTAGAAGGTTTTAAATCTCGATGAAGTAAGTTTTGACTGTGAAGCATATCTAAAATTTCGGTAATTTGTTGTAACCAATCTAAAGCTTCATCTTGATAAATTTTCCCATGATTAATTAACCACTCCTCTAAATTTTCTCCTTCGATTTTTTCCATTACTAAACAATGTAGTTGTTTAGAACTTTTATGAGGTGAAACTATAAAATAACCATCGGGTTCAACTCTCGGAATTCCAGGATGACGCAACCACATTAATACTCTTGCTTCTTGTTTGAATAATCGAACTAAATCTGGATTATTGTCATATTTCAAAACTTTTAAAATTTTCAAACTTCCCCAATCTTCTAAACTCGTTCCCCAATCTTCTACTTCAAAAATTTCTGTAGGATGTGCAGGTTGTGGTTGTCGCAAGGGTCGAATAATGCGATAGCGATTTTCAATCAACAATTCAGTACCACAAGCTTGACAAAAATCAAGCTCTTCCGGATTTTGACGATTCTGACATTGAGGATTGATACAGTAATTCATAATATGGGAAATCGGATAAACTACAGCAGTTAAAAGTTAAAAATCTGATTTTCTCGACTCAAAACTTTCAGACTACAGTAATTTTGGGAAATTATTTGACATCTAAAGTTTGACACTATTTGTAAAATTGTTTTTGCCAATTTGTCGAATAGAGAATTGGATAAACTACAGCAGTTAAAAGTTAAAAATCTGATTTTCTCGACTCAAAACTTT
>NZ_JBNHEP010000099.1:10401-25047 GCF_050015995.1 Dapis brunnea BLCC-M229
TGTCGAATAGAGAATTGGATAAACTACAGCAGTTAAAAGTCAAAAATCTGATTTTATCCACTCAAAACTTTAAGGCTACAGTAATTTTGGGAAATTCTTTCACATCTAAAGTTTGTACATTATTGGTAAAATTATTTTGCCAAATTTGTCGAATAGAGAATTGGATAAACTACAGCAGTTAAAAGTCAAAAATCTGATTTTCTCCACTCAAAACTTTCAGACTACAGTAATTTTGGGAAATTATTTGACATCTAAAGTTTGGTATTAATTTTTCTGTATGGCAAAATCCAGGTATTATCTAACTACAAAAAAAGTTGCAGTATTTTTTGAAACTGGTACGAAGAGAACTGGATATCACTTTCTTCCTTCTTCCTTCTTCCTTCTTTATTCCTCCTTCTTGCTTTTTCTTTATTGAATTTCACTAATAATATTTTCCAGATTTTGGGTGATATATTCTCCCTCAAAAAATTCTTCTTGTAAATTTGATAAACTTTCTTCTAAACGCTTAATTGCTAGATTTAAACCTCTAGTATTAGTAAATAATCTCGATCTGAGTCGGTTCATAACTAAATCCAGAATAGAATAATGTTTTTTACTATTCTCAGAAGTTTCCAGAGGATAAAGTTTCAACAAACGAATTCCTGACAAATCTTGATTTTTAATCAATCCCACCAACTCTTCATCCACTTGACGAACAAACTGTTCAATCGCATATTTCATCACCACAGGTTGAAGACTAAAATAAATTTGACGCTGTTTCTGACTTTTTTCAATCAGCGAACGTCGTCCTAGGGAACCAACCGTTTCTAATAATTCAGATGCCGAAAGAGGTAATAAAATTTTTTCTTGCAATTGAGATAAATTGATAGGTTTTTGTTCAAGAGCTAACCAATACATCAAGTCTTTCTCAGCTAAAGATAATCGTTGAAAAGGTTGATCCAATAAAGAGCGAACATCTCCCATTAAAAGCGTATTTTTAATAAAGTCTCCAACCTGACCTGCATATAATTCTTGAACCATTGCCGAGATAATCTTCACCGCTAAAGGATTACAACCATAGCGTTCAATCAGACTCACCCAATCTTGACTCACAACAAATCCTCGTTCTGCCAAAATTTTTTGGGATATTTCTTCAGAACCGACCACCTGTAATGAGCGAACTTTTTGCCCTTCCAATTGACCTAAATCTTTCAACTTCTCAGAACTTGTCAAAATCAAACAACTTTGATGTGGCTCTTCAGCAATTCGTTGAATGAATTTTCCATAGTCTGTAAAACCATCAGCATAGTAACCTGCTAAATCCTGACAACTTAAAATAACCTCCACATCATCAAGAACCAACAAACAACGATTACTTCGTAAAATCTCCATCAGTTGAGAAATTCCAGTTTCAATTTCCCCGAAGTTGCTCAACGGTTGAGGGGATAAAAATTGGATAAAATCGGACAAAATAGAACCAAGTGACATACCCTGACGTAGCGATCGCCAAATCACAAAATCAAATTTACCTGCATTTTGTTTGGCAAATTTCACCGCCAGGGTAGTTTTTCCCATTCCACCCATCCCTAATAGAGCAACTAACCGACAACGATCAGTTAAAATCCATTGACTTAACTGAGACAATTCTTCAGTCCGCCCATAAAATGTTTCCACATCTGGTGCAGCATTCCAATCTTGACGAGAAATCAAGCTAGAAGTTCTAGGTTCGGCAGTCTGAGGTAAAAATTCTTCAGATTGACTTTGCTCTTGATACAGAGCTACCAATAATTGTTGTAACTTAGCCATTTTTCCTGGTCCTTTACCTGAAATTTGAAACTTACGATAAGTTTCACCCAGTCGTTTACGAACCGTTTCTGGCTTAAGTTTTAGTTGCGTCGCAATTGTGGCGATCGACTCTCCTTGCAGTAAAGCCTTAGATAAGACTTCAAGTTCTGTATCTGAGACACCATAGCCACTTGCAACTTGTTTAAGAAAATTTTGAGGAATCAAGGTCATTTCAGTTGTCAGTTAGCCTCCTGCCTCTTTCAGAGGAGCTGCCTCCTGCGGAGGAGCTGCGCTAACGCTAACGTTAATAGTACCTCCTGTAATAGGGAGGCTTGAAATACGGAATATTCTTTTTTTTATCCCCTTAAAAGAGGAGGCTTGAGACCCAAATTTTTCGGTCATACTTTGCATCCCAAAATAGAAATTCTCTTAATATTATACATCAATTCGGGGAATAAGTGAGATTTTTTAGTAAAATAGCCACAAATAGAAACTTATGTGATTTATGGACAACCTCTCAACTATAGCGCTACGCACAATTCGGAAGTCAAAAGTAATCTCTGACTAAGTTTTAGCTTCTTGGTGCGCGTTCTCTTCCGCTATGGGACAGTGCGGGGTCGCATCCCCATTGAGCAATGTCCACCCCCTAAATACTTAATTCTATAAATAGAGGTTGCTGAATAAATTGCTGAATCTTTATTTATCCGAGATTTAAGTTCTGTAAAATCAGAAAAAAGTGCTAAATGTAGGACAAAATCTAGCTAAAAAAACAAGAATTTTTGCTAGTCAGGTGAGGGAAAAATGCAGAAAAATTAACAGTCAAAAAAAGTATGAGAAGCTTTGCTAGCCTTAGACCCGAATTTCTCCAAAACAGAGCGAGAGCTAAATACGGAAGTCTGGCAAAAGCAGAGTTTTAGAGGGTTGAAATGCCTACTCCTGAAAACAACAGTGTGTTAATCTTTCACGATTCAAAATCATCATTGATTAGAGCTTTGTCAAAATTATCAATCAATCACATTTGGAAGGTCTGAGATTGAAAAAACTTTTGTAGACATATTTCTACAGTCCGATCAAACACCTTCATAAAAGATAATTTTAGACTTAGATGTAACCGATTACCCAGTTTATATAAATCAAAAAGGAGTATTTTTTAATGAATATTATACTGGAGTATATTATGCACCATTATACATTTTTTATGGTCATCATTTATTAGCAGTAAAACTCCGTTATTCTAATGTATACCTGGTAGAATGAGCATTTAATGAATTACAAAGAATTATCAGATTAATTAGACACTCGTTGGCAGGAGACTAACATCATAGTTAGAGGTAATAGTGCTTATACTCGTGAATAAATTATCAATTATTGCTCACATCAACACCTTGTGGATTATGTAATAGCTATGGCAACTAATAGTCAACTAAAGTTAAGAGCTTCACTTCTAATTGAGAAGGCTATCAACTATTATGAACAAAAACTTGAGCATGAGATTGTTTCCTTCCAGGAGTTCCAGTCCCTGCGGATTTTACAGTTAGTGTTTATCCGGAAATAATATTAGTCCAATATCTATGTTGTACAGATGCTTCTTTATCAAAGAGTCTGTCTCCTATCAACAACTACAATTAGAAATGTTGTGATAATTATCAACTATGAATAATGTAGAAAAAGATAATTATATAAAATTTATAAAAAATCAAATCAGGATTACTAAGTAGAGTAAGCTAAAAAAAAGACGTTGCATATTTAGCCATCAAACGCCTTAAATTAGTCAGATAACTGAGGAGTTTTGAGCTAATTTACAATTTGATTATAACGTAAACAATTTACTACACTCTACTTAGATGATTGCAGAAATTATATGTGTTGGAACAGAACTACTATTAGGGGATATCCTAAATAGTAATGCTCAATTTTTAGCCCAAGAACTAGCAAGATTAGGAATAGTCCATTACTATCAAAATGTAGTGGGGGATAATCCAGAAAGAATAAAACAGGTCTTAGCCATCGCCTCCCAACGCTCCCAAATATTAATTTTCACAGGAGGTTTGGGCCCGACCCCAGATGATTTAACGGTGGCCACTATCGCAGACTTTTTTAATACCCCACTTATAGAAAGACCCGAAATAATAGAAGATATTACCAAAAAATTTGCCCATCGGGGTCGCCCCATGACTGCCAGTAACCGAAAACAAGCTTTAATTCCCCAAGGTGCAAATATTTTACCTAATCCTATAGGTAGCGCTCCTGGAATTATTTGGCAGTCAGTAGCAAATGTAACAATCATGACTTTTCCTGGAGTTCCCACTGAAATGAAAATGATGTGGCAAGAAACTGCTGTACCTTATTTCCAGAATCAGGGTTGGTGTGGAGAAACTATCTATAGTCACACGTTGAAATTTTGGGGTATTGCGGAGTCAGCTTTGGCAGAAAAAGTAGCCCCATTACTAGAAATGAAAAATCCTACAGTTGCTCCATACGCTAATTTTGGAGAAGTAAAATTACGAATTTCTGCCCGTGCTGAGTCTCAAGAATCAGCAGATAAATTAATTGTTCCTGTAGAACAACAAATACGAAATATTGCTGGAATTGATTGTTATGGGATTAATTATGACTCTCTGGCTTCAGTAGTAGGAAAATTATTGTTAGATCAGGGCGAAACTTTAGCTGTAGCAGAATCTTGTACGGGTGGAAACTTGGGTAGTATGTTGACTTCTACTCCAGGTAGTTCACAATATTTTCATGGTGGAGTTATAGCTTATGAAAATCAAGTAAAAATTACTTTGCTAGATGTTAATCAGGAAGATTTAATTTTTGAAGGTGCTGTGAGTCATACAGTAGCAAAGCAAATGGCAAGTGGAGTAGTCAAGAAGCTAGGAACTAACTGGGGAATTAGTATTACTGGTATTGCTGGACCTGGAGGAGGAACTGAAACTAAACCTGTGGGTTTAGTTTATATTGGCATAGCGAGATTTAAAGATGAAGTAGAAAGTTTTGAATACCGCTTCAGTCCTTTGCGCAATCGTGATTGGATTAGAAGAGTAAGTGCTTGTACAGCTCTTGACCTGTTGAGAAGAAAGTTATATTGGTCTAATGAAAGACAACAATATGAGAAAACTTGATTATAATTAATATTAAGGTCTGGGCTTTAGTCCATACTTTCATAAAATTAGCTTATCATTGCTAAATGGCCATTTAAACCAACAGCAAAGAAAGTGTTAATATAAAGGTAAAGATAAACAAAAAAAAGCCATGATTACTATTTATTCTGGCTAAATTGTTAGAATCTTCCAATAAATTTGTATGAAAAGGGAAGCGGCAGATCCCGCCCCGCTTACCCCTCACTATAAAAATAAAAAAAATACCTATGGTGAGAGTACCCAGCGGGAAGGCGATATTAATGGATTACATTGAAAAGGTACTAGAAAAATTAAAGGAATGGACTCGCAAGTTAGTTGAGGCTTTATTAGGTCCACAGGCAGAACCAGAACCAGAACCTATTCCCATTCCAGTAAACGACCGCTCCCGTCGTTGATAACTTTATCATTCAACTTTTACATTATTTGTTTAGCATTTTAGTTTTACATGGGCCGAATTTGAATCTCCTGGGTCTGCGGGAACCAGGAATATATGGCTCTGAAACTTTGGATAATATAAATCGACTGTTACAGCAAGAGGCGGAAACTCTTGGAGTAAAAATCTCTGTATTACAGTCTAACCATGAAGGTGTCTTGGTGGATGCAATTCACTCAGCTAGTAGTGAGCAACACCAAGGCATAGTTATTAATGCGGGAGCATATACTCATACCAGTGTGGCCATTAGGGATGCTATTTCTGGGGTAAATATTCCCACAGTAGAAGTTCATCTAAGTAATATTTATCGTCGAGAAGAATTTCGACATCATTCTTTTATTGCACCAGTAACTATTGGTCAAATTACTGGCTTTGGTTCAGAAAGCTATGTATTGGGGTTAAAAGCAATGATTAATTATCTTCAAAAAAGTGTTAGTTAAATAATTACCCAAATTATAATATATAGCTAAAAATTTTATGGTACAAATTATCTAAATTATAAGTTATGTCATAATTTGAATCCCTAATCAAGCATTTATTTCCTAAATACTCAAAGATGAACATTATGGAAAATTATTGTTTCCTCTGGAAATTTACTTAGGGAATAAAAGATATAGTGTTTTTCATGTTGATGAGTTAGAGTAAGCAGACCTGAGTATGAGCCTAATTAAGGAAACAAAAAAGTAGATGGCAGATTTATAAGTTTGCTATATTATAACCATTATTTGACATAATCTCTGGTTGAAAGGCACGGAGATTATTCTGCACCCAGAATTCCTGGTTGACTAAGTCCACTTAAATTAAATACCTGGCAAGATCTAAGTCTGTGAGATTATTCTCACCCTAAAGATTTGCTTATTATCTAAAATACTGCATTACATCTTGACTCCTGTAGAGGAACTGCGCTTTTCATTTCGTGCAGCGAAACCCTAACAGGAGTATATGGACTTATGCCTTAAGGTAAAGTTCAAATCCTAAATTTGCTGTATCTTAATGTAGGTGTGCTTGGAAGTTATTATATGAACAAGTATTGCTGCATAACACTACACAACTATAGTTTTTAAAATGCTAAGGCTTCTAACCCATAGGTAAGTTTTTATAGCCTTTGAATACCTTTCTTGTTATTTCAGTAAGAAACAAAGTCTCCGTAAAAGAGGGAGCCTTTAAAACCAATTTATTGTGAAAAACTATAATTATTAATAATATCCTTTGTAATAATTTATAAATAAATTAATATGTAGTTAAATTTTCCTGGTAAGAATTAAATTATTTTGAATGTAGAATGTTTTCTGGTAGTGGTAAATTTTAATGATTTTGACAATATTAGAGTGAGCATTGCAGCTCCAATTGATCATTACCATATAGGACTACATATTTTTTTACTGAGTAGTAATATCAATATATCATATTTTTAGATAGTATCAGAAAATCAAATAATAAAGACTAGATAAAGTATAGAATAAATGAAAAAATAATGCAGTATTCTCTCTTAAGTAAATTTCAAGGCGCTTTGCTAGGAGCAGCTTTAGGAAGTTATGTAGGTTCTAACTTTGAGCATCATATAGAAAAAAATAGGGAAAATTATAAATTATTTATTAATAAGCATAAATTTTACCTATCAAAGTTAGAGAAAAACTACTTACAAAAATGGGGAGAAATTACAGTTAATTGTGCAAAAAGCTTAATTATAAAACAGGAATTTAATGAAGATGATTGGCAGAAAGTTTATAGAGAATGGCAAAATAAGTGGAACAATAAAAAAAATTATACTTACGAGCCAAACAAAATAAAAGATTCTCCAATAGAATTAGAAAAATTAGTAGAGATAGTTAATAATAATCAGCCTAATTTTAACTACATAAATAATGATATTTTGAATCCGACAGCCAGTAAAGGCATTATTACTAGCTTGCCAGTTTCCTTGATATACCATGAAGATGAATTTAAACTGCAACAAAAATTGCATCAATGGGGAAAAGTTTGGGAAAATTACTTAGAAATAAACCTCGGCAACTTAGTAGTTGGATATATAATAGCCCAAACTTTGACAGAGAGATTAGACCCCTTGACCATCATACCGAAAATTATCGACTATATTGGAGAAAAAGAACCATTAGTAGGGCAACTTAGACAAGTAGAAAAATTGATTAACCAGGGAGCAAATTTAGATGCAGCAATAAATCATTTGTCAAAAAATGTTAAATCTCTTGAGAAACAGCAAATATTTTGCGAGGGTCAACAAAGAACCTTATCTTCTGCTTTTTTCATACCTATTTCTTTGGCCTTAT
The DNA here is from genome assembly GCF_050015995.1 of Dapis brunnea BLCC-M229. Taxonomy (NCBI): domain Bacteria; kingdom Bacillati; phylum Cyanobacteriota; class Cyanophyceae; order Oscillatoriales; family Microcoleaceae; genus Dapis; species Dapis brunnea. The sequence continues at coordinate 18,027 of NZ_JBNHEP010000099.1, forward strand.
ACTGCTTTCTCAGTACCCCAGAAAATTTGGGTTTAGCAGTATTACGTTCTGCAAGAACAGGATGGGCAACTCAGACCTGTACTATAGTAGGTACTTTATCAGGAGCTTATAACAGTAGTGCTGGAGTTCCTGTGGAATGGCGACAAAAAATGGGGTTTGAACTTTTGGGCATGAAGGATGAAATGCAGATTATGAAGTTGGCAAAAAGCCTTTGGGCAGTTTGGTCTGGAGTTTATGAACCAAACAATGTCACACAAAATATAGTGCCAGCAGTTGCTGCAAGCAATGTGATTCGTCCTCGCCCTCACCCAGCTAGTGGATCTTGAAAACTCTATGATGTTTAGACATCAAGAAATATGTATCTGACACGTTTAATTGGGAAATTATTGAAACCCCAGAAAAAACAACAAACATCCCGTTGGTCAACTCTGGCAACTTCGCCAATGTTGGTAGTGCTTGCAATAACATCTCTAACAGCTACCATGGGTAAAGGTTATTACAGGGAACCAGAATTAAGAGAAGGAATTATTTCCCCTAAAACCATCAAGGCTCCAGATAGTGCTACAGTTATTGATGTAAAAGAGACTGACCAGAAGCGTAAATCAGCTATACGTGGGGATATCACTGTGTTTATGATTAATGAATCAGTGAATCAAAGTGTGGACAAAGAATTAAAAGCAATACTGGTACTGGGTAATCAAGCTAGAGAAATAGTTGCTAATTTTCCTTTTATAAACACAGGCATATTATCAACAACTAGTCAAGCACACCTACGTCAAGTTTCCGAAGAAAAGTGGCAGGCTATTCAAAAAATAATCGAGGAGGAGTTGCAAGAAAGACCTCCTGGACCTGAGTCAGACACAACGACTTCTACTAAATTAACTCAAGATTCAGAAAAAGTTACACCTAAAAACAATAATGTAACAATTCCAACTTCAAGAGAGGAGAAATTGTCTGGTAGAACATCAATACCAAATGAAAATCAAAACAATAGTCCCATAGTCATTAGTAGTAGAGATCAAAAAGCAATTTCAGAACTACTAGCTTATCGCAAGAAGAGTTTATATGAAAATTACTCTAGAGTTTTAGATGATGTATCGCAAGCTCGCAGTTTGTACGAAAATGCAACGAAAATTGTGACTCAAGAGCAAGAAAATGAAGTATACGATCCTACTTTACTGCAATTGTCTGATGGTGCTTGGGAAAAAACTAAGATAGGTATTGAAAGAGTAAAAGATCGGATCTTGGCTCAAGGAATATCGCCAAATTTCCCCAAACAGGAATGGGTTAAGGCTCTAAGTGTGCAAGTGGCAGGTGTAGTGCCAGTAGAAACTGAAGATTTAGCAATCGAAATTTTGAAGAAGGTTTTGAAGGCTAATTTAGTACAAGATCCAGAAGGAACTAAGAAATTAATAGAGCAGGCAGCACAAGATATTAAACCTGTGGAATACAAAGTCCGAAAGGATGAAATTATTGTGAAAACAGGAGAAAAAATTGACCGTAAGGCATTTATTCTCTTAGAGAAGTTTAATCTTAGTGGCCGTAGAGTGAATTGGCCCAGCTTGGTGGTATTTGTATGCATTGTGAGTGGTGCTGTAGGTATAGTATTTATAGTAGAAAGGCAATTTAAACCCTGTTTTAGGCGCAGAGATAATATACTTCTATTATTGTTGAGTTTGAGTGCTCCTTTAATGGTGGCGTTGAGAGTTCCTTGGAGTAGTAGTTTGCCCGCAATTGGTTTGTTGGTGGGAAACTTCTACGGTTCAACTATGGGAGTAACATTGGTGGGGTTGATATCTGTGGTACTGCCTATTGGTATGGATGTTGACAAAATAGATTGGTTTGCTAGTGCTGCTGGTGGTATTGTTGGTAGTTTGGTAGCAGAAAAAATGCGATCGCGTGAGGAACAAGCACTTTTAGGTGTAGGGGTGGGGTTAACTCAAGGTACGGTGTATTTGTTGACAAATTTGATTGTTCGTGCTACTCCTGGATTATTATGGTATGCGATTATGGGTCCGGTAGGTTTGCAAGCACTAGCAGGTCTGGTTTGGAGTATTGTTGCTTTGGGTGTGAGTCCATATTTGGAGCATTTATTTGATTTGATTACTCCGATCCGTTTGTCTGAATTGGCTAATCCTAATCGCCCTCTCCTGAAGCGTTTGGCATCTGAAGCACCTGGTACTTTTCAGCATACTCTGTTTGTGGCTAGTTTGGCGGAAGCGGCGGCACGAGAAATTGGTTGCAATGTAGAATTGGTGAGAACGGGTACTTTGTATCATGATATTGGAAAAATGCACGACCCATTAGGTTTTATTGAAAATCAAATGGGTGGGCCGAATAAACATGATGAAATTAACGATCCATGGGTGAGTGTAGAAATTATCAGAAAGCACGTTACTGAAGGATTGGTGATGGCTCGTAGGCATCGATTACCGAAGGCTATTAGGGCGTTTATTCCCGAACATCAGGGTACAATGTTAATCGCTTTTTTCTATTACCAAGCCAAGCAAAGAGCTGAGAAGGAAGCAAAGGTGATTAAGGAAGAGCTTTTTCGCTATGCAGGACCTATTCCACAGTCACGGGAAACAGCTATTGTGATGTTGGCAGATTCTTGTGAAGCAGCGTTGCGATCGCTTAAGGATGCTACTCATAAGGATGCGCTACAGATGGTGAAGAAAATTTTGCGGGCACGTTGGCAGGATAATCAATTGGTTGATTCTGGTTTGACGAGGGGAGAGATGTCGAGTATTGCAGAAATTTTTGTACAGGTATGGGAACAGTATAATCACAAACGTATTGCTTATCCTAAAGCGGCAATGAATCCAAATCAGGTAAAAACTGCAAAATCTAGTTGTTAGTAAATGTTAGATGTTAGACGGTTAAGGAGTAGTAAAATTGGCGTTGCTGAAATGTAATGGTAAGTAGTAGCTGAAGGTCAAATTGAAAAACTTATGTTTTGCGTTGATGCTTAATCTAAAAATCATTACCACTCAGCAACGCCGTAAAATTTATTGCCATAGTAGCCTATATCTGTTGTCAGCTATAGCATTACGCAAATAGGTGTTTGACATTTATAAATGCTCAAACTCATTCAGAGATTACTTTTGACTTTTTATATCAAATCCGATTAATTCGGTATAAAAAAATGTTCTATCTTCGCGTCATTGCCAAATACTTACAAGATTACCCAATCTCCCCATCTTTCCACACTCTCCAAATTCCCCTCCTGGGAGGGATTAGGGGTGGGTCTCCACATATGATATCTAATATCAAATTCATGCATAGATAGTTACAGTAAAATGATCGCAAAACTGTTAGTAATTTTGCAGCCGATGTAGGGGGGAGAAATCAAATTATCCCTTGATAAAAAAACAATTTTTTATCATTTAAGAACTATTTTTGGTCAATTATGGAACACTTTTACTCTCAGACCAAATAAATAATACAGCGGATTCCAGGTTGATGAGGTACAGTGACACTAAATTTTTGGTAGTCCTGCTCGCGTAATGGTAAAATATAAATTAAAGTTTAATTTTCTAGCTATGCACTGTCCTAAATGCCAATCTACTAAAATTATCAAATATGGACATACAAGGAAATAGGGTAAAAATAACAGTGCGTGGCACAGCTAACCTACACCAATGTAGATATGAGTAAGTCCAAGTCCAAGTCTAAGTCTAAGTCCAAGTCCAAGTCCAAGTCTAAGTACCTCCTCAGTAACTGGTCTGAGTACGATGCTTCCCTAAAACAGAGAGGAAGTCTGACATTTTGGCTTAGTGATGAAGTAATAGAGCAGTGGGTAAATCAACAAAGGACATAGATAGGGGAGCATCTAATACTTATAGTGATGTAGCTATTGAACTAATAGTCACTTTAAGTAGTTTGTATGGACTAGCGTATGGGACAAACAGAAGGATTTGTGGAATCTATATTTGATTTGATGGAACTAGACTTACCTGTACCAGACCATAGCACTGTATCTCGTAGGCTCAGAAAATTAAATATTGTGATACCAGTGATGCCAAGGACAGAAGGAATGCACTTGGTAGTAGATTCTACGGGGGTTAAAGTATATGGAGATGTCTAATGGAAAACAAGGATTCATGGTGTAGGCAAACGCAGAACATGGCGCAAACTACACCTAGGAGTGAATCAGGCCACCGGAGAGATTGTTACAGCGGTGGTAACAACTAATGATTTGAGTGACGACCAAGTATTTGATGATCTATTAGATGGAGTAGAAGGAGAGATTACCCAAGTATCAGGTGATGGAGCTTATGATCGGCGTAAGTGTTATGAAAAAGCTAGCCAGTTAGGGGCAAAAACAACAATTCCACCACGAAAAAATGCAGTGATTTGGCAGCATGGCAACTGCCAAGGTACTCCCCATCCTAGAGATGAAAACCTGAGACGCATTCGTATTTGTGGGCGAAAGAAATGGAAGCGTGAAAGTGGTTACCATCGACGTTCCCTATCTGAAACTACTATGTTTAGGCTCAAAGTGATATTTGGAGGGAAGTTGCGACGACGAAAATTTGACAATCAAGCAGTAGAGTTGTTCATACAATGTGCCATACTGAACCACATGATTCAAACAGGTAAACCCAAAAGCTACAAAATTGAAATCTAGTTAACTTCCACTAAGGGAGTTGTCGCGTTGGCGGAGCCTAGCGGCAGCTATATCGCCACTTTCATGCAACAAAGCCATTATTAACTATTAATTATTCGGTAATCTAGCTTTGGATAGGTTTGGCAAAATAGAATAGAAGATTAGTCAGAGTTAGAGTTCAATAAACTATGCAATGTCTGGAGTGTTTTTCCTTTGACCTACAACTGCCACAATGTATAACTGTTTAATCGGATTTAATATCATACCATTTCGACAAAATATCATTATGCTAATAGTATAAATTTTTGACTTTGATTAACTTAATTTTTTATTGTAATATATATTTTAAAATGGAGATTAAATTAAAACTATAGTGCTAGAGTATAAATGACTATTATTGGAACTAGAGAAGCAGCTTTTTTATTGGGTATCTGTTGTCAACGAGTCAGAGTGTTACTTGCTCAAGGTAGAATAAAAGGAGCATACAAACACAAAGGATTTTGGCAAATTCCTCTTTATGGCAAAATGCCCGTTGTTATCCCTGGTACTAGAGGTCCGAAAGGTGTATGGTGCCATTATAAACGAAAGCTCCCAACAAAGATTCATGTCAATCAACATCTTATTAAAGCAAATGGTAAAAGAATTAAGGAAGATCCTGAGATGACTCCCGACCAGTTGATACCAGTAATTACTTTGAAGCAGACAAATTGTAATGATATGGGTTATCAAATGGAAATTCATGGTCCTTGTCGTATCGTTTACAAGCCTTATGAACCTTTATCTTGTGGGGCACATTTGTGGATTGAGACCTACAAGCCAGTGCAGTTTGTGGATACTCAGTTTAATCCTTGTACCGCAAGGCGAGCCTATGAATATGTTGAACAAATGTGGTTAAAGTCTAAGGTATAAAGCTAATCCTAATTCCAGCTTTGCCTACTATAGTATGAATGAATTATCAAAAATAGCTGCTTTGACTGGAGTAACTATTTTAAATTTCCCGTTAATGACTCTTGCCCAAATTATCCCGGCGTCTGATGGAACGGGAACAGTTGTCATGCCTACATCTCAAACCCCAAATTCACAAACTTTTGATATTGGGGGAGGGAGCCGTTCGGCAGATAGAGCTAATTTATTCCACAGTTTTGAACAGTTAAATTTGAATACTGGGCAAACGGTTAATTTTATTTCAACTCCAGAAACACAGAATATTTTGACAAGGGTTAGGGGAGGAAATATTTCTCAGATTGATGGGATGATTCGGGTGACTGGAAGTAATGCCAATTTATTTTTGATGAATCCTGCGGGAATAATTTTTGGTTCCAATGCTCGTTTAGATGTACCTGCTTCGTTTTTCGCCACAACATCAACTGCAATTGATATTGGAAATAGTATCAATGGTTTTCCTTCGTCTCGTTTTGATACGTTTGCTCCAAACAACTATTCAGAATTAGTCGGTTCTCCTAGTGGGTTTGTTTTCTCAGGTGCATCGGGCGCAATTATTAATCAAGGAAATTTAAGAGTTAGAGACGGACAAAATATTGGGTTAGCAGGAAATTATGTTTTGAATTTGGGAAGTCTTGATGCTACTAACGGTAATGTTCATACTGTAATAGCGCCGGAAAATGGTTGGGTTCAGATTAGGCAAAATGGAAATCTATTGAATTTAGAAGTACCAGCTCAGACTATTTTGCAAAATCCAGGTTTACCCATAGTAGCTTTGCCACAAATTCTTACGGGTGGAACTCAAGAACACGCAACAAATGTTCGGATGAGAGAAAATGGTACGATTCAGCTTACCCATTCGGAGAATGTTAATTCAGCTTTACGCCGAGGTAGAATTGCTTCTGAAACTGTAGAAACTTATAACAATAATAATGGAGTTTCTTTTGTACCTCCTGTTTCAGGGGAAATTTTATCCAGGCAGTCGGTGAGAGTTATTAATACTTCCGAATCTGTTTTATCAAAACAATCTGTTTCCTTAAACAGGTCTCAGAATCAGTTTAATAACAGGACTAATATTCCAGAAACTGAGTCTATTTCTGTAGAATTTCCAAATTCCTCTGCCAGGCAATATTCCAATAGTCGTTCCCAACAAACAAGAAATCAGAGCGAAATTTCACCATTGACAAATTCGAGCTTTGAGTCAGAATCTCCTTCATTCAGACAAAGACAACTTCCCTCTGTAGAATTTCCAAATTCTTCTGCAAGTCAATATTCCAATCGTCGTTCCCAACAAACAAAAAATCGGAGCGAAATTTCACCATTGACAAATTCGAGCTTTGAGTCGGAACCTCCTTCATTGACACAACCTCGCCCTGTAGAATTTCCAAATTCTTATGCCAGGCAATATTCCAATAGTCGTTCCCAACAAACAAAAAATCGGAGCGAAATTTCACCATTGACAAATTCGAG
>NZ_JBNHEP010000099.1:25147-137065 GCF_050015995.1 Dapis brunnea BLCC-M229
GTCGTTCCCAACAAACAAAAAATCGGAGCGAAATTTCACCATTGACAAATTCGAGCTTTGAGTCAGAACCTCCTTCATTCAGACAAAGACAACCTCGTCCCTCAGATACAACTAATATTCTAGAAACCAGACTTTCTCCAGTTGCACCTTTGAATAATTCTGAAATTAGATTATCTGTAGAACCAGAACCATCCTTACCAAGAGTATCTGCCATTAGAGAAAGAATTCCAATTGCTGAAACTGACTCAGAGTTGATAACGAATTATCCAGTTGTGCAGTCTCTCTCATCCACTCATACTCAATTTCCAACCGCACAAATTTTAACCGAAGCTAGTATTCGAGAAATTTTTAGTCAAATTGAGGCTCAAACCGAGCAAAAACCTGCTGCGATTTATGTCATTACTCATCCAAACCAATTGACTGAACAAATTGAAGGTGTGGAACTACAGAATTTCACAAGCGGACTAACTTTAATGTTGGTCTTGCCAGATGGTAAACCAATTGTCAAAACTATTCCAGATGTAGAAGCGAAAAAACTCCGTCGAATTGCAAAAGAATTTTATATGGAAGTCAGCGACCCTAGAACAACAGGATGGCCGGCAGCTCGCCAACTATATAAGTGGTTAATTGCTCCCCTAGAAGCCGACTTAAAAGAGGCTGGTATCAATACTCTCTTATTTTATTTAGATGAAGAGTTACGTTCAATTCCCTTAGCTGCCTTGTATGACGGGCAAAATTTTTTGATTGAGAATTATAATTTTAGTCTAATTCCCAGTTTGAGTCTTACCAATGCTAGTTATGAGGGGCTGGAAAATGCTGAAGTTCTGGCAATGGGAATGTCGGAATTTGTAGACAAACCTACTCTACCTAGTGTTCCAACTGAAGTTTTAACTATTACAGAAAAATTATGGTCAGGGGAAGTTTTACTCAATAAATCTTTTACTCTAGAGAATCTTCAGAAAAAGCGGAGCCAACAAACATTTAAAATTATTCATATAGCTACTCATGCTAACTTCTCTCCCGAAAATCCTCCCTACATTCAACTTTGGGATCGAAAACTACCTCTGAAAGAACTCCGAGATTTAAAGTGGTATAAACAACCCCAGGTGGAGTTGTTGGTTTTGAGTGCCTGTGAAACAGGTTTGGGGAATACATTAGAAACTGAAATGGGATTTGCCGGGTTAGCTCATCAAGCTGGAGTCAAGTCTGCCTTAGCAAGTTTGTGGCAAGTTAGCGATGTGGGAACTTTGAGGTTGATGATTGAGTTTTACCGTAACTTAAAGTCAAGTTCGATTAAAGCAGAAGCTTTGAGAAACGCACAGTTGGCTTTGTTGCGTGGAAAGGTTGAGGTTGAAACAGGTTTGCTCCACTCCACTCGGGGAGATGCTTCGGTATCAAACACCTTAGCCCTTCGTTTACAGACAGAAGATTTATCTCATCCTTATTATTGGGCTAGTTTTACAATGATTGGTAGTCCATGGTAAGCGATCGCCTAATTCTTTCTAACCCACATTCCGCACTTCATAATGTAGCACAAAAAGGTACATGAATCATTATCAGAATTTGAGTCAACAAATTAAACAAATTAATTCTATAGAACATCAAAAAATCAGTGGCACGATTATTATTGGTGAACTAGAGAGTTCTGTTGGCAACAGAAAACACAGGAGCAACAACACTCCCGTTGATAGCATCAATCAATTTTCTCAATATTCAGGTAGTGCAATGGTTCTCCGAACCGCCCAGAGAGTGAGCGCGTGCGATCGCATCCCGAAGCGTATTACAGATAATATTTTTGACAACAAGAGGGTAAAAACTCTAAAATCAAGCTTCGTTCTTCAGTGAGATTAACAACTTTTTGAGATTGATTTATTGTTAACGAATGCACCCCTTGAAAGCATTGAAATATCCATCTTAATGTAGGAGTATTTGTCATCTTTCCTAACTGGTTTTTAACTCCATTATTGGTTCTTTTTAAACTATTTCTCAACTCTCTTTGGCCGAGATTATATACTAATAAACAGAGTGACATAACAAATAATATTGTTTCTACTCTTTGAGGTTTTTCTACAAAAAAACTATCGGCAAAAAATTGTGGGTCTTTGAGGAACCTAAACCCCCTTTCACAAGCCTGTTGATTTTTATAGTTCCACAGTATTTCTGAGCTAGAAATTTCTGAAGATAACTCAATATTCGTCCCCAGAATAAATCGACCAGCCACTAGAGTTATTCTTTCTATCTCCGAGGCTCTTGGTTGAATTTCTATTTGATGATGATAGACTATAAGCTGTTCATTCAAAATTTTTTCCCTGATTTCTACAGACTCTATACTCCATAATTTCAGTTTTTTGTTGATAGATTTCAAGTAATTTTGAGCTTGATTAACTGTATCAAATCCAGTTGTTTCTATTTTTTTAGCTAGCTTTAATGCCGTCTTTTTTTCTTGTTCAATTTTCAACTCTAATTTCTGGATATCACTTTTTTTACGCTCTGCACTTTCAACGATTAACCATCTTTGTTTAACTCCAGCATAAGTGACTTTTTGCTCTAACCATTTATATCCTTTTTTTTGAAGAACTCTATTTATTTCTGGATTTTCTGGCTCTGTCTCCGAGGAAATTTGTACTTCTTCAAGGTCTAATTCAATTATTTCTTTTGCTTTTTTCAGAGTCATTGGGACTCTAGTTATCCATTTTAAATTTGAAATTAATTTGATATTCTCTTGACTATATAAAGCACTATCACAGACCATAATACTATCTAGTTTTATTTGTTTTTTGACCTCGGTTAAAATTTGACCAAACACTGCTTTATCTGATTCATTCCCATCAGCAGTTCTCATAAACAATGGTATTCCACTATCACTGCTGACAATTAAATCTAGTACACATTGTTTTAAAACTATCAATTATCTTATGAATATCCTTTTGTTATTAATATTGGTTTTTGTTGATTATTTTCAGTAGATTCAATTTGATAATATTCTCCATGTAAATGAAACGATGTTGAATCCAAGTGGGCATATTTGGTCTCAATTTCAAACTTTTTGGTAACTAATATTCCTATTTCTATAAATAAATTTGTTAATCCCAATTCATAGATATCATCCATTACTCTACCGATTTTATCATCGTTTAAATATTCAGATTTTATATCTGTTCCTAATAATTTCTCTACAGCCTTGTCTTCAAAGAACTGACTAAACAAATATAACGGACGTGATACCATACCTAAACCGTTAAGAATTAAAGCTTTAATTACTTGTCCTGTGGGAATTTTTTCTCGATTATCTACTCCTAATTTTTGGTTAATTATTTCCACAATTCCTATCTCATCAATTAGTCCCGCAATTATTCCTAAGTGGTCGATGTTTTTAACTGTTATTTCTTCTATCAGAGACATTTTTTATACTAAATAATAACGCAATCATCAGCTTTATGATCTCACTTGCAGTTGCCAAATGCTATAAGTAATTCTACTCAATTAAATAGATGGGTCTCTGTAACCTTTTGTGATACAATTTGAAGTGCGGAATGTAGGTAATAACTATAATGTTAGTAGTGCGTTAGCACTACCTTCTCTATAGTTATTATTACTTTTTTTACTGTCTACTATACACTGTCTAGTAACTACTAGACACATTTGACCCTACTATGCTACTAATATCAAGTCACATTAAATAACCTTAATATAGAGTAAGCAGAAAAGACAAGGAATATGAATAATGCCCAAGCGAGTCAGTATAGAAGATCACCTAAGTGTAGCAGCCAGCAATAAGAAAGCCCCGGACCAGCAATAATGATCATTTTGAGCCAGGATTAACTGCAACTAAATTGATGTTTCAGCCAGAATTAAATGCAACTAGCCAGCAATAACTTTTTTCGGCCAGAATTAATTGCAAATAGTCTAAAACTTTTGTCCCATCTACATTTCCCAATAATTTCTTTATTGGTGTGGTAAATTAACTCGTCGTTAATCACAATACTTTTACTTTGAAATATTTACGGCTTTCTTAACTTGAAAAAGCCGATTTTCTCGTTGATTCAGGCTTTTGAAACCAGGAGTAAAAAAAACGTTCGTTTTCTTTACTTGTCTAGTTGCAATTAATTCTGGCTCAAAAAAGTTATTGCTGGCTAGTTGCATTTAATTCTGGCTCAGTTGCAGTTAATTCTGGCTCAAAAGCAAATCTAGTTGCAGTTAATCCTGGCTCAAAAAGTTCGTTATTGCTGGTCCGGGGCTTTCTTATTGCTGGCCGCTACATCTATGGCTTCAAACTGGCTCTCGAAGTTAGAGCCACGACTTTCAATGGAAATATGAGGTGAAATATGAAAAGACCAAAGCCAAGGGGTTTCGGAAAGAGAGGAAATCCCTCTCAGGACCCTTCTTCTAAAGTCTCAGGATTGAGAGGAAGTATCGAACTGGTCAGACAGGGCTATCCCCAATTCAGGAATTTTTCAGATGATGAGTTGGGCAGATTGTGTTCGCTGCTCGATAGAGCCTTGAAGACCTCGATAGCTTCTCAAGTTGTTGAACTAATAGCAATCTTCGATCTAGAGAACCGTACTTGGGCGATTGACGTAAACTGTGATCCAAATCGACCGAGTTCCGATTTAGCTGAAGAGATAAGCTCGACCCTGAGAATCTCCAAATGCCTTATAACAACGTTCCCCTGCGATTTCTTGAAGAACTCTCCTGACCGCCAAACAGCTTAATTACGCCAGAGAATAAAGATTCTTACGTAAAATTCTTTCATAAAAAGGACACTTTTGTTCACTTCCATCTTGTCTCCAAACTCAAACCCACTTGAATAAACCTGAATAAACCTGAATCTTTTCCTGAATCCAACTGAACTTTTCGGGATTTTTTCTGCCTGAAGTTGTTGCGATAATATTTTCAACACAGTGAATTGATGTCTGAGCAATTTCTGGCGGAAGGAAACCATGAGCGTGTCCTGGAAAAAACTGTTAGTCCAAACAATTTTCTGGTTAGTGGTCGAAATTGTACTCAACTTTCTGGGATTAGATAACCTAGCTGATTACAGTGAATTTATCTTTGAGAAAAATTTCAACAGTCCCAGTAGTGGAGTTACTCAGGCAATTTCTTTAGCTATTTAATTTTCTGCGGCTCGAATGAAATTCCAATCCGGGCTGTCGATTGTGACCATATTGAGTTCAGAAAGTTGAATTAGGGTTAGAACTAGCGAGGCTGTCATCACATGTGATTAAAGCGAAGGGTAAAGCACATAAAGCACTATCCTTGAATGTACCTTGATCAATGAAGGATCAAAGAAGTGAATTCCATTTTGTTCATAGGTTTTGTAGTCGATCTCAGATATTTTATGAAATCCTAATTTTTTAAATATTCGACATGAATACTCACTTGCAGCACAGACCTTTATGAAGGAAACTCCACTATTCTTAGCAATAGAAATTGATTTTTTGACTAACTGTGTTGCCAGTCCTTTTTTACGGTAGTGTGGCGCGACTGTTAATTGCAGGAAAGATATACCCGTGTTATTTGGGTTAGTGATACTCTCCTCTAGATCTGCAAAGAAACGATGTCGTTTTTTTAATCCTGGGGACTTTTCAATTAGTTGCTTCTCTAAGGATACTGTATCAAGATTGGGATATGGTTCACTAAGACGGAAACCAATTATTTCACCGCTACTCGCACTTTCAATGACCAAAGAGCATGGATTGTTGATGACAGAAGGGTGCGTGTGTGTCTGAATGATATATTCAATCAATTCCTGTTTTGGCACAATCTTAGAAGATACCATCAATTGAAACTCTGGATCATCATTAACCGAAACCGAAGTTAGGAGATGGGAGATACCTGGTACGTCAGCCAAGGTTGCATTGCGTAATATATCTGTCATAGATAATCGCCCTAAATTAAAGAAATCATGTCATTTGTGTTTTCGGGGCTTAAGTAGCGGTCATGAGTTATTTTAGTACATTTGTTCTGCGAAGACCTGCTCCCTGCCCGATTTATGCCCAATCCTAATCAAGCAATCCCAGAAGATTTATGACCAGCATTAAGAACAGCGTTAATTACTTCTTTTATATCTTCAAGTTTAGCATTGGGGTTCAGTAGGGTAAACTTCAAAAAAGTATTGCCATTAAACCGTGTCTCACCAATAATTATGCCTTCTCCCATCAGAGTCAAGCGAATTTTTCTATTTATAGTATCAATATCTTTATTACCAATAGGTTTATATCGAAAAACTAACGAAGAGAGTTCTGGCTCATTTAACAGCTCTATCTCATCCAATCCCTTAAAGTATAAAGCAACAGCACTAGTAAGATCAAGTAAACCTTGAAGTATATCTTCTATACCAGACTGTTTCATCCCTTGGATCGTGAGCAGGAACTTCAAAGAATCAAACCTCCTAGATGTTTGCAGTGACTTGTCAACAAGGTTCTTCATTCCCACCTCAAAATCTTCTTTTCGATTCAGATAGTCTGACTCAAAATTTAGATTTTGTATATATTCCTTATTATTGCATAAAAATAAACTTGAAGAAATGGGTTGAAAAAGCATTTTATGCAGATCGATAGTAATAGAATTTGCCAAGGACAAATGGCGTGTCCACCTCACTTTGGGATTAAATATCATTGCTCCACCATAAGCAGCGTCTATATGGTGCCACATGCAATATTTTTTAGCAATTTCAGCTATTTTTTGAATCGGGTCAACACTTCCATAGTCAGTTGTGCCAGCAGTAGATACAACACAAATTGGAATAAAATTATTAGAAATATCTTTGACAAGCTGTTCTTGGAATTTTTTGAGATCAATTTTAAATTTTTTATCAACATCAAGCTTGACAACACTCTGTTCACCAAGACCTAATAACCAAGCACTTTTTTCAATTGTAAAATGAGAAACACTTGAACAGTAAATTCTAAATTTACTTTCTATATCACCTAATGAGTCTCGCCTTGAATTAATATTATATTGTTGCCTCTTGATATCTCTAGCCAACAATATACCCATCAAATTTGATTGACTTCCTCCGGAGGTAAAAACTCCATCAGAACTATGGTTTTTTCCAAATATTTTCTGTAGAAAAAAGCTAACGACAAGTTCATCAATTTCAGTGGCAAAAGGAGCTTGATCCCATGAATCAAGGGAAGGATTTAAAAGCCCAATCAGATATTCCCCAATAACTGTTTCTATAGATACAGTACTATGAAGGTGAGCCATATAAAAAGGAGAATATATATTGATTGAATGCTCGATATATAGATTGGATATATCTTCTACAATAGAATCTAGATTTTTATCTGAATCAGTCGCTAAATCAATACCTGAAATGAGTTCTTGTAACTGTTTTGGTTCGACTCCAGAAAAGCAATGCCTGTCATTTGTTAACCGTTCAGCTAGTATTTTATTGATTCTAACGATGCTTTTACTGATAGCATCCAATCCTTCACTATTATTGATGCCTAAGAAATGATTAGTTTTCATTGATAGATTTTTCAATTGTAGACACTACAGTCGCTAAACCTTTTTCCAGTTCTTCAATACGGATCGTTAAAGGTGGCAAAACTTTAAGAACTTGGTCGTTGATTCCTGCCGTTTCGATGATTAAACCCTGGCGAAAACATTCTCTGGAAATAATTTTGCTGAATTTTTGATTAAAGCATTCAATGCCCCAGATGAGGCCACGCCCTCTAACTGCAAGCTCAGTACTAAAGCTTTCAAGAAGCTTGTCTAAGGTTTTTTTAACGATTTCTTCTCTTTTTTGTATGCCTTGAATAAACTCATCATTTACCCAATAATAATCAAGGGCGGCTGCGGCTGTAACAAACGCAAGATTATTTCCTCTAAAGGTTCCATCATGTTCTCCTGGAGTCCATCTATCTAAGTCCGGTTTTATTAGTGTTATAGAAAATGGAAGACCAATACCAGAGAGTGATTTTGATAAGCAGATCACATCAGGAGAGATACCAGAATTCTCAAAGCTAAAAAATGTTCCAGTCCGACCACATCCGACTTGAATATCATCAACAATTAGGATGATATCGTACTCACGGCATATACTTTCAATTTCTCGAAGCCACTCATAGCTGGCAATCCGAATACCACCCTCAGCTTGAATTGTTTCTAGGATAACTGCTGCTGGGATATCATAACCGCTACCCCGATCTTCAAGATATTGCCAAGGGGATTATTGGGTTCTTAGTCATTTGTCAAAAAAATTAGATGCGTTTTCCCTGGTAGTTTTAGAGAATAAGTTGAATAATACTTCTGACTTGTGAACCTTTCAGACCGGAGAGAATGTCAAATGATGCTTAATTTCCTCCAATAAATCTACTATTGATAAATCGGAAGGCAAAATTTTTGTAGCTACCTTACTCAAGACTAAATTTAGATTTTCTGGTGTCATATTTTTTGGTAATTGATAATCAAAATGTTCCAACACCAATATAGGAGGCTTTGTAATTATTTGGTCTAAATTAGATAATGCTTTATCCAAACCAGGGGGTAAATTTCCCCGCAAACAAATTAACAATAAATCCACACTCTGATTTTCCAAATCCTGTAAAACTTCAACCCAAGATTTAGCAATTAAACCTTTAAATCCAGAAGTTTGAATATACTGAACTAACACCTGCGTACTATCAATTGGTAATTTAGTTTCTTCACAATCTTTCCAATTTTGATTAGCCACTTCCAAATCAGAAATCAAACCAGAAAAAGTCGGAGAATTAAAAGTATTATTTCCTAAATCCATCCCCTCTTCCCGCTCTTCCCCCTCTTCCCTCTCTTCCCTCTCTTCCCCCTCTCCCTTTCCTGGCTTTCCTGGGATAAAATATGATAAATTAATAACAGCTTCCTCAGACAAAACATTTTTTAAAGGTACTGTCAAATCTTTAATATTTGCTACATCCATAACTAATATAGTTGGCAGCCAACTCATTCCCGCAGCAATAGAAATTACTTGCCACAACGCCGAAGTTAAACACTCATAATCAAGTTTTGTTTCAGTTAAATTATTCTCATTTTTCTCAAAAGCCAAACAAGGAAACACAGACAATTCTTTCACCTGATTAGCAGCTTGAGTAGTTTCCGAATCCAGAGTTACTAAAGGAATACCTGCCAAGGTAGAATATTGACTTAAATTTTTAATAAATTCAACTGGAGTAATTAGATTAGAAATTTTCTCTATCAGAATAACATCAGGCTGCCAAATCTTAGCAAGTAAATTAGCTTGAGCTAAATCATCTGCCTCTATAATTCTGTATTCATTAGGAAGTGAAAGAAACTTATCCTCATAGATAGAATCTTCTGTAGTAGGCTGCTGAAAATTATACTTGCCAGGGATTAAACGCAGAATTACTAATTTTTGATAATGCTGTTTTTTTGATGCTGCATCAGTAAATTCTGTCAATATTTGCTCTAATTCCGATCGTTCTACAGGCAGGGTTAAAAATTTATTCGCTCCATTAATTATCCCTCGTTCTTTCTCTCCTCTGGTGGAAGTTATTACTACAGGAATCTGACAAGTATCAGTATCAGTTTTCAGAAGAGTTAAGACATCCCAACCTGATAAAAGTGGCAATAATGGATTGATAAATATTAATTTTGGTTGTAACTTTCGTGCCTTTTCAACTGCTTCTGTACCAGAACGTGCAATAACAACTCGATAACCTAAACTTGTTAATTTATTTGTTAAATCTTCAATAAATCGTGGAACTGCTTCAACAATTAGAACTAAACGAGATGAATAATTAATGATAGGTAATTGGTAATTATGAACGGGTAATTTACTATCTTTTTTGGTACGAACTTCATTTTCTTCAGTAGAAATAAATCCTCGATCTTTGAGAGCATCATTTGTTTTCCATCCCTCCTTTCCTAAATCTTTTAGAGGTGGAGTAGGTGGTAAAATTAATGTAAATTCACTTCCTTTACTTTCCTGAGAAATGAAAGTAACATCCCCACCATGTAAACGAGCTAAACGTTGAGTTAATACTAAACCTAAACCAGTTCCTTCAAACTGACGACTGAGAGGATTTTCTAATTGTTGAAACTTCTGAAAAATCAAATGTTGCTTGTCAGGTGGTATACCAATTCCAAAATCCCAAACTGTAAAAGTTATCCACTTTTCCCATCTAGCTACTTTCAATCCCATCTTGCCATCTGCTGCAGTAAACTTTAAAGCATTGGATAACAAATTTACCAACATCTGGCGCAAACGCAATTCATCTGCAGTTATAATATTTAGACCCTTCTCTATTTCCAAAGTATACTTTGCCCGGATAGAATCAGTAAATATAGCAGAAGATTGACCTTGAGGATGCTTATGCTGAAGTTGTAAAGCCTCCTGAAGAGCGCGATCGCAAACTTTCCGAATTTCAACTGCTTCTGGGTTTAATTCCATCTGACCAGTTTCGATGCGAGTCAAATCTAGAATATCATTAACTACAGCCATCAAATGACGACCACTTTGATGAATGAGTTGAGCATAACGAGTTTGACGTTCATTGAGATTTCCCAGAGTCTGCTCTTTCAACAAACTAGACAAACCCAATACAGCAGTTAATGGTGTTTTTAGTTCATGGCTAATACAAGCCAAGAATTCATCCTTAAGTCGATTAAGCTGAATCAAATCGGCATTTTTAGCTTGTAATTCCTTTGCCACCAAGTGTTGTTCTGTGACATCCTGAGCTAAAACTAATGTCAGCTCAAAAAATTGCTGACTGCTAAACTGCCATACTCGCTCTTGACCATTTTTTTGAGGACAAGTACAAACGTAGGTATCTGGCTGAGTATTATAACACCAACTAGAAGCAGAATTTGACTTTGGTATTTTGGCTCGTTCTTGTAAAAGTGTAGTAGGGGAAATTTTCCGATTAGTTATCGCTGGACATGAAAATGTAACACTATCTCTCAGCACAGTTAAAGAGTCTGGCATTTTTACTTTTGTCGGCTTTTGTGTAATATTTTTAGAAGATAAGCCTACAACTGCATCTACAATTTCTATTAATTCAGATTCTTTTTCGATCTGAGAACGCCATGCCAAATTTTGATTAATTACTTTACCATCATTGCTCTGTAACATTAGAGGTAGAGGCAATTTTTCTAAAAGCTCTATTAATGAACAGAGATAGGAAGAGGTTTCTACTGTTCCTTGATTAAGCAAATCTTTTGTAACTATTTGCTGCGTTTCTGGAGAATTTTCTGGTTCAGAAATATTTAGCTTTAGGTCTTCAATTGTAGAAAGAAATTCTAATAGACCCAAACTATCTAGCAATCCTAAAAATTTACCCTCTCGATCTACTACACCAATAGGTAAACTAGAAGACTCTTGGTTAATCTGCTTTTCAGACTTTTGCTGGAGATATGGCCATAATTTTTCAACAGTTAAATCTGCTGGTAAAATTCTCATATTATCCAGTGTCAAAAAACTTACTTCAGATAGAGGTTGTTGCCAATTCCCAATAGGAGAATGAGTTAAGTGTGTTGGTTTCTCTGAAAAAGAGACTATATTTATATAAGGAATTAAACTATGCCAGTAAATTAATCCTAGTGGTTGGTGTTGATAATTTACTACTACTAACTCGTTACATTTTTCTCTACAGAAAATTGACCATACTACCTGTAAATTTTCTGTTTGTAAGCATACAGGTATAGGAGATATAAATTTTTTTAAAGTCGTGTAGGATATTAACATGACAGTTCGGGTATATAAGCTGAAATATATTCATTAAGGGTATATTGACTAACCGGACTATAATTTAGGCCATTCAGAACGGAAACCCTTATCCCTACATCTGTCCACAGATAATTAACAATAATTATTAAATTAAGTTAACACCTGGTAGGAAAATCCCGTTGAGCTTTATAGTTAGCTAAAATTTTGACATTGATGCTAATGATGACAGAATTGAATATTTATGGCAGTATACAGATATAGGATTAATACTCCTCCTTTCAGATAATGCTATGTTGGAGGTCTTGTAAGAAAATTCAAAATAATTTTGCTGAACCTATATTCATATATAGCTATATTCTTCATGCTATCCTCCTTTCTCAAACTCTAGAGGTTGTCTATGTTAATATTTATTACATTATTTGTTGACTTCTTGAATGTAATAAAATTATTTTGTTATGGAGATTTCTCAGATTACAGATTTTCAACCTAACCCAGACTTAGCTACTGTATCTAAAATTTTGTCTACTCAACTATCTATCTGTATATATTTGCATGATGATAAATTTGCTACTTCAGTAACCAAGTTACTGAGTAGAGAGCGCTATCTTATGGCACTAACTAACTCTCGCCGAGAATTTGTCCAGCTTATTGAAGAGAATACTAACATAGATTGTCTCCTATTCCAAGAGTATTCTGAACTAACTTCTTTGATACATAAGTTACACAATAAATCTATTTTATTACCTGCTGTAATTATCAAACAATCTGAGTCAGAAAATTATCCAGAAACTCAGGAGTTAGTTAATAATGATTTAACTAAATACAATCCCCAGCAAAAGTATCAAAATTTTATTTACCATCAAGCAGAAATTCCATTATTAACCAATCAACTGAGCCAAATAGATTTTTATATTGAGCAGGCAATTCAAAAATTTCTGACACTTTCTCCTGCTAGTTCCTCAAAAGATGAATCTCAAATATTTAGTCAACAATCTGATGATCATACTAAAAATATACTTCATCAACAGCAACACAGATTATATACAAAATTAAGGGAAAGATTAGGATACCTAGGTGTGTACTACAAAAGAAATCCCGCAAATTTTATTAGGAATATGGCTCCAGGGGAGGGCCGTAAGTTTGTAGACCAACTTAAGTTAGAATATCGTCACATTGTTCTCAAATATTTTTCTCAGGATAATTCTCTGAATAATAGAATAGATGAGTTTGTTAACCTATGTTTTTTCTCAGATATTCCTGTAACACAAATTGTAGAAATTCATATGGATTTAATGGATGAATTTGCTAAACAACTAAAGTTAGAAGGACGTAGTGAGGAAATGTTGCTGGATTATCGATTAACTCTTATAGATACAATAGCACACCTGTGTGAAATGTATCGACGTTCTATTCCTAGAGAATCTTGAGAACTAGATTATTAAATAAAAATTAACTAGCAAAAGATTATAGTAGGCCAATGCTAATCTAAATGCTTGTGTAGGAATAGGTAAGTTTAATAACTTCAAGGTATATAAAAAGATAGAAAAATAACTTTTATTTAATTTTAAATTTAGTATCTAAAATCTGATTTCTGTCTTACTAAGAAGACTTAATACTTTGAGCTGTAAATATATTTAATCAATTAATTAATTCCTAAACAAAAATTATCTGTATTTGATTGAGGTTAAAGTATTATGAAATCGGCTCTTCATCAAGGAAAAACTATTCAAACAAGCTGAAAAAACTACTTGAGAATAACTATGAGTCCTCTGAAGAAAACCTATGTTTTGAAGTTATACGTTGCTGGAAATACCCCTAATTCTGTGCGGGCATTAAAAACACTCAAAGAAATTCTTGAACAAGAATTCCAAGGAGTTTATGCCTTAAAAGTAATAGACGTATTGAAAAATCCTCAGCTAGCAGAAGAAGATAAAATATTGGCTACACCAACTTTATCAAAAATATTACCCCCACCTGTCAGAAAAATCATTGGAGATCTTTCAGACCGGGAAAAGGTGTTAATTGGATTGGATCTACTTTATGAAGAACTTAACGAAGAGGAATATAATCTCTAATACCAATTTAATAAAATGTTGCTATATTAGCTTTCTTGGTAGGATTCAGCAGTCATAATTCAGGATATAATAATTCATAATATTTATTTTAGATTAGAGTCAAATATGGCAAAAATTGAAGAAAAAACAATCTCTTAGAGTATAAGATTTTTTTAGCCAACAGCATAATTTGATTTATAGCCCCTAACTTGGCAGTAATTCTCTTAAGATTTTTATCCCAACTTTACTTTCAATAATTAATAATTAATTATTAATTATTACCTCTTCTTTTTAATAAAAGGATTGGTTAAAAAGAATTTTTTTGTTATCTTGGTCGATTGGATATGGCGCACTTCGGAGCGGCTCTGAAAGAGCGGGAAACTTAGCCATCCCATCCTACTCCATACTCCGAAACGACAGCTCTCTTGGTCGATTGAGGCTAGCGAGGAAACCTCGCCATCCCATCCTACGGAATGCTGCGCAAACGACCGCTTTTTTCTCCTTGACAAGGAGAAGCTTTAAACCTTAATTTTTAGGTAAAATCAAGATTGGGCAAAACATTATCCCATAGTGGAGCAAACTATAATGCTAGGATAGATACCCTAGTACGCCTCGGTCGATAGAGAAAACTGGGGCCAACTAAATTAGGCTAGTAGACTCCGGCGTGAGTTCAATTACCATTTATTTTGGCTCTATAAAGACTGAGTAATAAGTGCTGATTGACATCCTCCCGACGCTGCTCTAGGAGAGAGCGTGGGATTCCTTAACATCACTGTTAGGGGCTTTCTGTTTTATAGCACCCGCCTTCCGAGATTTACTCTCTTCAGGTCTTACAGTCGCTCCTAAAGACTTGCCAGCCCGGTCTTGGGGGTCTCCCCCATGAGCGACTGGCGCTGACACTGCGAGTCCCGCAGCCAAAATATTTACCGAAGCGTTAATGTCGCGGTCATGGTGACTACCACACTCTGGGCAATCCCACTCCCTGATATTTAGAGGTAACTTCTCAAGGATATGCCCGCAATTAGAGCAACATTTAGAACTAGGAAAATATCGGTCAATTTTTATTGATGGACGGGAATCCCGCGCTGTACCGCAGGTCAGCGTCGGGAGGATGTCAATAACCTACGTCCATACCAATCAGCTTTGTATTCTAATTGCCTGACTAATTCTCCCCAGTTGGTATCACTTATTGCTTTTGCTAACTTATGATTTTTGACCATATTCTTTACTGCTAAATCCTCAACTACTATCGTTTGGTTTTCTCTAATTAATTGAGTAGTTAGCTTATGGGCTTCAATAATTAATGATTAATAATGAATAATTAATAATTACCTCTCCTTGAAAACGGATAGGATTGACTAATCATGAAAATTTTTATTAGACATCTCCGATAATCAAAAATTAAATCAATTATCTCGTATAAATTATCAATTCTTTCTCCCTGCTCCCTGCTCCCTGCTCCCTGCTCCCTCTTTTCCGGAGCTATTTATTATCCCCTTAAAAGGGGAGGCTTTAAACCAAAATTTTTCGGTAATCAAGCCTTGAATCTTTAATCTTCGCATGTATCCTGGCTACTTTCAGTCGTGCTTTTTGATAGTTATTTGACCATGAAGTTTTCCTACACAGAGACTTTTGAGTTAACCTCAGTTTTCTGTATAGCTTGTTCAGATTTTTAGGGTTAGCAACTTTTTCTCCATCACTTGTAGTTAAGAGACTGGTAATTCCTAAGTCAATACCTATCTGTATTCTTAACTAGCTTTAGATTTAAATCTCTAGGGTCATTAATTCTCAGAGATACAGACCATCTACCAGACGGGTCAAGTTTTACAGTGATTGTACTGGGTACACAATTTTGTGGCAGTTGTCTACTCCATTTAATAGGTAATGCTTCAGAACATTTAGCTAAATAGACTTGACCATTTCTCTACTTAAATGCCGACTTTCTAAACTCAGCACTACCCCCTGAACGTTTTTTCTTAAAATTAAGATATTTGGCACGCCCATTAAAAAAGTTAGTAAAAGCACTTTCCAAATGCCTTAAGCCTTGCTGCAATGGTAAACTACTTACTCTGTTAAGAAAATCTAAATCCTCCTGCTTTTTCCCAGAAGTAAGCATGGCCGAAGTTTGCTTGTAACTCACTCGCTCTTTGTTATCATACCAAGCTTGAGTTCTAGCAGCCAAAGCTTTGTTGTAGACTAAACACACGCAGCCCAAAGTTTTCCGCAACATACTTTCCTGTTCAGAAGTTGGGTAAAATCTAAATTTGTAGGCTTTTTCAACCATCCTTTGTTACTTTTCAAATATACATTTTGACAGATTATGTGTCAAACTGCAACATTGACTGGCATTCCCATACAGCGCTACCCTACGGAAGAGCGCGGGTATAAAAGCCAACATTAAGATAAAAATAGTAGTGGACTGTTTCATCTTAAATGTTGCAATAGATGTAGGTTGGGTTTAGGGACGTAGCAAGATCCCGTAAGAGTAACCCAACAAAAATCTTTCTCCCCCTACTTCCCTACTCCCCCACTCCCCTATTCCTCTAATCCCTATGCTTTTTAAGTTGAAACAGTTCTGTAGGTATATTCTCGCCCTAGTCTACTACTAGACAGTGCGAAGTTCTTTGAATAACTATTGCTAGCTAAGGCTTTCAGCAACTCAAGCTTAGAAACTATCCATTCATACCTGTAGGTGCTGTAAGCCCTTTCCAGTAAGACTTTCAGTCAGATAAGCAAATCGTTTTTTAGAAGAACTTTGTACTCTCCAGTCTACTAGTTTGTTAGTTTTATTGAATGGCGAAACTTTTTAATCATTACTTCTAGTAGAGATAATTGATTTTAAGGTAAGTCGCGCGAAATTAGGAAACCGAGTCAGTATTCCAACCATTTCCATGGCTGCTTATTGCCTTTTGTAGAGAGAGGAGCGTTCCTCACAGAAGAGATACCTCTTGCAAAGAAGAGTTAACGCTAACAAGCTGGGGAGAACTTCAAATTAACTTTAGCTTAATCAGCGAGAAGCCCCGCGCTCTAACCCAAAGGAGTGGGAGTCGTATGGGAGAACCGAGCTTACCCTTGGGGTGTCGATCCATCGAAGACAAGCAACACCGTTATCTACCATTGTCGGGATTTTTGCTATAATCCTTTATAGCGAATTCAATTTATCCTAATGCTAAAGGTAGTCAAAGTCAGGTTGTACCCAAACAAAGAACAAAAGCAAGCCCTAGAGCAATCCTTTGGGAATTGCCGATGGCTTTGGAATTGGGGACTTGATTTGATGAACCGGACTTATAAAGACACAGGAAAGGGTCTTTCTAGCTATGACGTTAAAAAGATGCTTACTTGGCTAAAAAAGGATCATGAGTGGCTGGCACTTACCTATTCGCAATGCCTCCAAGAAGTCTGTATTAACCTTGGTACTACCTTCAACAACTTTTTCGAGAAGATAGCTAGATACCCTGATTTTAAGTCGAAACATGGTAAGCAGTCAATCCAATACCCTCAAAATGTCCAGGTGAAAGGAAAAACCCTAAAACTTCCAAAAATAGGTGAGGTGAAAGCGATTTTTCATCAAATGTTTGAGGGTAAGATTAAAATAGTCACCGTCAGTAAGAATCGCTGCGACAAATATTATGCCTCTATCTTGTTTAACTATGGAAAAGAAAAGCCAGAGGCTTCTACTGAAGGTAGAGCTATAGGTATCGACCTGGGTTTAACTCACTTGGCAATTACCAGCGATGGTTCAAAGTACGATAACCCTAGGTGGCTGAATAAGCACGAGCAGAATCTAAAAATTAAGCAGCAGCAGCTTTCGAGAAAGCAAAAGGGTTCTAATAATCCCTCGAAAGCTCGTAAAAAAGTAGCTCGTTGCAGAGAAGATTTTCTGCACAAACTATCGCGTAGGATAGTAGACAAGAACCAAGTCCTGTGTGTTGAGAATCTTCACATTAAGGGAATCCTGAAAAACCACAACTTGGCTTACCGCTTTAGCCAAGTTGGTTGGGGAATGTTCTGCACAATGCTGAAGTATAAAGCAGAACAAGGAGGAAAGGTTTATTTAGAAGTAGATAGGTTTTTCCCTAGTTCTAAGACTTGTAACGTATGCTTAAACCAAGTTAAAAATCTGTCGCTTGATGTCCGAACCTGGAGTTGTCCTAGCTGTCAAACTCACCACGACCAGGACATCAACGCTGCAATCAACCTCCGGGGAGAGGGACTACGAATTTTGACCTGTGGGACGCGGGGCTAAGCCTACTGCCCAGATGTTAAGACCAAATCGTAGAGGACGAAAGAAATCTACGGTAAGGCATTCTGTTGGGTAGGAAGCCCGTGCTGTATGTGTAGAGCATCAGTACCGGGTAGTTCACTATTGTGTGATATAAATTTTCAGGGTATATATCAGGAACCCCTAGCAAAATTTTTTCTAATTTTAAATTAAAAGATATGAATCAAAATAGTGAGTCTATTAAAAAGGACAGAATAGCAACGGTAGGAGTCGAGAAAATTAAAACCATGATTGAGGGGTTTGACGACATCAGTCATGGAGGAATGCCAGTTGGCAGAACAACATTAGTGAGTGGTACATCTGGAACTGGTAAAACATTGTTTGCTATTCAATTTCTTTACAATGGAATTACCTATTTTGATGAGCCAGGAGTATTTGTAACTTTTGAAGAATCTCCCCATGATATTATTAAAAATGCCTACAGCTTTGGTTGGAATTTACAGAAATTAGTTGATGATGGGAAATTATTCATATTAGACGCTTCTCCTGACCCAGAGGGACAAGATATAGTTGGCAATTTTGACTTATCTGCTTTGATAGAAAGAATTCAATATGCTATTCGTAAGTATAAAGCTAGAAGAGTTTCTATTGATTCAGTAACTGCTGTATTTCAACAATACGATGCTGCTTCGGTAGTCAGAAGAGAAATATTTCGTTTAGTTGCACGACTCAAACAAGTTGGGGCAACGACTATTATGACTACAGAAAGAGTAGAAGAATATGGCCCTGTAGCTAGATTTGGGGTAGAAGAGTTTGTCTCTGATAATGTTGTTATTGTGCGTAATGCTCTGGAAGGTGAACGTAGACGTCGGACAATAGAAATATTGAAACTTAGGGGTACAACCCACATGAAAGGGGAATATCCATTTACTATTACTAATGATGGTGTAAATATATTCCCTCTAGGGGCGATGCGATTAACTCAGCGTTCTTCTAATGTTAGGGTTTCCTCTGGGGATGAGATTCTCGATAAAATGTGTGGTGGTGGTTTCTTTAAAGATTCAATTATATTAGCAACTGGCGCTACAGGTACAGGAAAAACTCTTTTAGTAAGTAAATTTATAGAAAATGGTTGTATAAATAATGAACCTGCGATGCTTTTTGCCTATGAAGAATCCAGGGCTCAATTGTTCCGTAATGCCTCTTCTTGGGGTATAGATTTTGAAGAACTAGAAAAAAGAGGACTATTAAGAATTCTGTGTACTTACCCAGAATCATCAGGTTTAGAAGACCACCTACAAATTATTAAATCAGAAATTGCTGATTTTAAACCATCTAGAATAGCTATTGACTCTTTATCTGCTTTGGCAAGAGGAGTAAGTAATAATGCTTTTAGACAATTTGTCATTGGGGTGACAGGTTTTGCCAAGCAAGAAGAAATAACGGGCTTTTTTACTAACACTACCGATCAGTTTATGGGGTCTAATTCTATTACAGATTCCCATATTTCTACTATTACTGATACAATTCTGATGCTTCAATATGTAGAAATTCGTGGCGAAATGTCTCGCGCTATTAATGTCTTTAAAATGCGTGGTTCATGGCATGATAAAGGTATTAGAGAATATACAATTACAGCCCAAGGTCCTGATATAAAAGACTCCTTCCGTAGCTATGAAGGAATTATTAGTGGTTCTCCAACTCGAATTACAGTTAATGAGAAAAGTGAGTTGTCTAGAATTATTCAGGGAGTTCAAGAAAAGACAACAGATGAATAATATCAAGAATAAATCTTTTGCTAATGGTGCGATTTATTTAACCTCAATTACGCTAAAATCTAGGAGGAAAAACAGAATCTTAAGTTTTACTTAAAATGTAAATGAACATACTTGATTTTCAAAATTGAACATGATATTATTGATATCCTATTTATCATAAAGACGTGGGGATTCTTTACCACCCTACAACTTGATCGCAAAATTGTAGTTGCAGTTGGGGAGTTGAAGATTCTACCAGATTTGCTTTCCTTGTGAAAGTATTACTTGTCCTCCACCTCTGTTTTAAGCCTCGGAATGGCTTACTGTAACAGCATCGAATACTTCTAGTTTATCTCTAGGATGGACTTAAACTATTGCCCTTTGTTTCGCTGTGTGACATGAAACCTATTAGTGATGCGTAGCATGATTTTTCACTCTTGCTAGCCTAGGACATGTTTTACATCCAATCAAAATATATATCGACTGAAGGCTGAGGTAAGAGTTTCAAGCATTTCTATTTCTATTGTAACTGTAACAAAAGTCGCCCTAAAAGGCCAAGAATTAAAACCAAAATTATCGAAAGTATTTCTATAGGTTGAAAAACTAGCAACTTTTAGTCTAAAAGCTTGTTAAAATTAACTCTACCTTAAAAACTATAGAAATTAATAGATAAATGATTTGATAAATGGGCGGTACTGGATTTGAACCAGTGACATCCTGCTTGTAAGGCAGGCGCTCTACCGCTGAGCTAACCGCCCAACTTTTATTAATATAACACATATTATTAAATATGCAAGTAAAAAATTTTCCTTTATCTGCTAAGTTTGATAAATATAAGTTATATATTTTTTGGCCTACATTAAATCTCCTATGCCTAGTGGTAGTACCCATGACCGGATAACCTTGTGGAGTTTGCCCATCATCACGGGCTTAAGCTTTGGGTTGGTCCGTAGTACCCACTTAACCTTATTTGTGTCTGGGGGTTTTTTATTTAGTGGCCTAATGTTCGGCCCCGACCTGGATATCAATTCTCGACAATTCCAACGTTGGGGTTGGTTTAAGTGGCTTTGGCGACCCTACCAAAGCAGTCTTAACCATCGCTCCTTTTTATCTCATGGACCCATAATTGGTACTGCACTACGACTACTATATTTGTTAACCTTGTTTTTAGTCTTGGTAGTATTGGGTTTAATTATAGATCAATTACTAAGCTCCGAAGGGAGGACTTTAGGATTTGTTGCAAGTTTGTGGCGATCGCTTTCCCAACATTATCAAGAAGTGATTGCTTTATTAGTAGGTATAGAACTTGGTGCAATGAGTCATTCTCTTAGTGACTGGAGTAGTTCTGCTTACAAACGCTTTAA
Source organism: Dapis brunnea BLCC-M229 (assembly GCF_050015995.1). Classification (NCBI taxonomy): domain Bacteria; kingdom Bacillati; phylum Cyanobacteriota; class Cyanophyceae; order Oscillatoriales; family Microcoleaceae; genus Dapis; species Dapis brunnea. The sequence goes on from NZ_JBNHEP010000099.1 coordinate 46,213, forward strand.
AACTAAAGGTTTATCTGGGTTACTCCCCCAAATCAAACTTCAAAAACGACAACGTAAGTCCACTCGTAAATCTAGTTCCTCAAAAGTTGTTGCTTCAGGTAGTCGTCATCGTACTAAAAAATAAAGATAACATAAAGTTTGAATGGATGAAAGGCTATTAGACTCTAAAATATAAATAAATTATTTATCAATACTGAATTATACCAATGCTACCGGATTTGATATTAGGGCGTGCTGCTTAAGTATAAGGACATTGAGAAGAATTCATCAAGCGTTACCGTCAATGCAGCTCCAACAAACAATAATTTCTTGAAAGAGAATGAACGGAGGACAGTACAATGCCTGCAATTGAAAGGATACAATTTCCGCAAGATGAGAAAATCACGGTTCAAGTTCATCGAATCAGACAGATTGACAACCTAGATTTTGATCCACTTATTACAAACGAAGCCGACTTTTATACGCGGATTCATATCGATGATTTTGAGTGGCAAAGTCCAGTAGAAAGTGGTCAGGATGATGTTAGCCCTGATTGGACAGTTACCCATGCAGCGTATGGTTCCATTGTGCCAATCACAATCAATGCCTTCGATGAGGATAGGTTTACAAGTGACGATATCGTTGATATCAATACTGGCGGCCTCCTCCGAGGGTTGAGGCTAAACTACGACCTGCTAACTGGTGAAGTTTCAGATCGAAATAATGGTGGGATTTACGGTTTTAATGGTCAGGAAATCAGTATTTCTGGCCGTGGCACTGACAAGAGAGCCAGAATTTGGTTTAGCATCAGCAGTGAGCCACTGGAGGAAACTCAACACCAATTCTGGAACCAAGATAGCCCTAGTGTCCTAGATGAGGCTGGAGGTAATATTTCAGGTGATTTATTTGGCGCTGGCTTTACCTCCGGAGATTTCAATAATGATGGCTACACAGACTTAGCGGTTGGAGTTCCTGGGGAAGAAGTTAGTGGATTCGATAACGCAGGTACTGTCAATATTCTTCATGGTTCAGAAGTAGGCTTTACAGGAGCAGGAGAACAAATATTTTCAAAAGATGGCCCAATGTGGGGCGAATCCTTTGGTTCACGTTTAGCATCCGGAGATTTCAATAATGATGGCTATATTGATTTAGTTGTTGGGGTACCTTCAAGCGAGAGTGTTGGTGTCCGCTATGGCTCCGCAGCAGGCATCACATTCTTGACTGGGGAGCAGCTTTGGAGTCAGGATTCTCCAGGAGTTTTAGGTACTCGGGAACTAGGTGATTGGTTTGGAAGCAATGTTGTTGTTGGTGATTTCAATAACGATGGGTATGAAGATCTTGTCATTGCTGCTCGTTTTGAAGATCTAACAACGGACACAGGTGATGTTGAAGATGCGGGTGCAGTTAATGTACTGTACGGTTCGTCCATGGGGTTAAGGGGTGCTGGTAGCCAACTCTGGCATCAAAATACTCCAGGAGTATTTGGAGTCGCCGTTAGTGGGGATAAGTTTGGGTCAAGTCTAGCAGTTGGTTACTTCAATAAAGATGATTATTTAGATTTAGCAATTGGAATTCCCGGTAAAGACATTGTAACCAGCAGCAATATTGAGGATGCTGGAGCGGTTCAGATCCTGTATGGTTCTGCAACTGGACTAACAGCTCGTGGTAATCAGCTTTTGCATCAAAATAGTCCAGGAATTCCCGATCAGGCAGAGGTAGGCGATCACTTTGGAGGTAGCTTAACAACTGGAGACTTTGATAATGATGGTCTTTCTGACCTTGCGATTGGTGTGACTGGGGAAGACATCGGCGATGATATTGCGATTGAGGATGCAGGTGCTGTCAATATTCTCTATGGTGATGATGAAGGACTTGCCTTGGCTTTAGAAGGAGGAAACCAGATTTGGTGGCAGGATGCTCCAAATATTGAAGGTCGATCTGAGGAAAATGATTACTTTGGTGCAGCCCTAGCAGCAACAGATATTGACCGGGACGGAGATGATGATTTGATTATCGGCGTACCTTATGAAGACATCGAGGAGGGAGACGATATCATTCTCGATGCAGGTGTGGTACAAGTCATACAAGGCTCCTCTACAGGAGGATTAACTTACATAGACAATTATCTTCTGTATCAAGACAGTCCTGGCATTCCAGGGGCAGCAGAACGAGGTGATTTTTTTGGGAGTAGTTTAGGTGTTGGTAATTTTGACCTAGATCCCGGCGGAATAATTGCTGATACAACCAATGGCAATGATATTATTATCGGAGTTCCAGACGAGGATATTGGGACAATCAGAAATGCAGGAGCATTCAATGTTGTTTATGGTGAAGGTGACCCACTGGTAGTTGCTGGGGTTGATAATGAGATCGTTCGACAAATTAGTCCGGGTCTCTTCCAAGATCCCGATTTTCAAACAGGCGATTCTTTTGCAGAAGTGTACCCCAACCTACCTGCTGCCCCGGATAATGATCCAAATACACTCATCTTTACCAACACCCTCGAAGCATTTATTCTTGATGGTAACTGGGGAGGCTATAATCCAATACAGTTCACTTAAGGATTTTTTGAATAGGGAAGAAGGAAGAGGGAAGAGGGAAGAGGGAAGAAATAAAGTAGATGAGTCTATAGATCGATACAGTTCACTTAAGGATTTTTTTGCCAGTTTTGTAATCTGAATATCTCAGTTTAATGGTTCCATACCTTATGAATTTTGGTCTTATCTGAACTGTATTGGGCTATAATCCTAACTAATAATCATAAGGATTTTTAGGCTTAGGAATTGATTCTATTTCGGTCGGCAAAATTGTTAATTTACGTTGACCGCTCAACTCATCAGTAATCATTTTTCCTTTCACTTTCAACCAACTATCTTGAGGATATTTACTCCGACTTCTGCCTTCTGGTAATTTAACTGGTAATCCCACCGGATAAGCATCAGCAGCACAGCAAGTTAGAATAAATCTAGATATCCAGAAATATTGCTCAGATAATCCACGGGGATAAATTACAAATCCAGTTACTTCAACTTTTTGACCATTATAAGCATCTGGTTCTGGATAAACATTTAAAGTCCTGATCCATTCAATTAGCGATCGATCTTCTGGTTTAGTTGCAGTCCGAAATTCTTGAGGTTGACTTCTAGTTACTGGCAAAGATTCTGTTAAGCCTCTTTGTAATGCTGTTTGACTGGCAAAAACTTGAGGAGTAATTGTTAAAGCTAGTAAAGCAGATATTAATAGTAAAGTACTACTCCAACCAGGAGGAAAAAGGTTAATATGTTGATTTTCAATTATACTAACTTCTTGTTTCGATATCTTTGATAATCCATGATTTTTGCTAATATTCCATAACTCCCATATTTTGCATCCACCTAATATTAATAAACTGATTCCAGCACCAACAGTTAAACCAAAATAACGGGGATGAATCAATATATATAACTTCCCTGTAAGCCAATAATTTATTAACAAAAAACCCCAAGCCAAAATTGCTGTCACATCTAACCAAGCTTCATATCGTTTAAGTAGATAAAATAATGATTTTTCAACCTTCATATAAAAAGTTATTTCTGTAAATGATGAGCTAATACCAATTAGATAAATGTTTGTTACAAATAGCTAGGGGGATTTTTAAGAGTCAGGAGTCATAATAACTTCCTTCAATACCATTTTTAGGTCATCAATCATCTTTTTTGTTAAAGATAAATCTGCTCTCAAATATTTTTATCGACCTTACTATTCATAACATTCTTTTGTCAAAATGCTATAATTTAACTTAAATATAAGTTCACAACAAAAGCCATAATAAATGTCAACTGTGCTGCCAATATCATTAAATAAATCACAGCCCGTGAGCGAAAAACTGATAATAGTAAACCAACAGCTTTAATATCAATCATCGGTCCAAAAACCAAAAAAGCTAATAGGGAACCACTGGTAAAAGTTGCCGCAAATGACAAAGCAAAAAAAGCATCTACAGTGGAACAAATGGAAACCACTGCTGCTAAAGCTAGCATAGCAATAATTGAAGTCACTGGACCTTGACCAAGATTCAAAATAAGTTCACGGGGTGCAGCAACTTGAATAATTGCAGCGATCGCACTCCCAATTACTAATACTCCTCCTAATTCCCGTAACTCCTGCACCATACTATTTAATAAAGACAAAAGTCGCTGTTTATCAGGAACAACGAAGATAGATGTCCAACCTATACCTTTGTTAATAGGTGTTTGATTACTCATCCCCAGAGACTGACTTTGAGTAATAGATGTCGTCATCGATCCTGGCAAAATTCCCATAGACTCTAGGGGTAAAGATGTACTAGATTGACCTAAAAAAAATGTTCCTGACTGTAGAAGAGGAGAAGTTTCAAACCTTTGAGAAACTGACTGTTGAGTTCTAGGTAATAAACGAGCAGTTGTGGGTTGCAGAATTTGTCGTATATCCTTCTGAACACTAAATATCCAACCAATAATTGTTGCTATAGCTAGAGAAAATACTACTCGTAACACCACAATTTCTGGTTGGTCTCTAAAGGCGGTCCAAGTTGCCCAGATAACTATGGGATTAATTGTTGGAGCTGCCAGTAAAAATCCAATTGATACTGATATAGGAACACCTTGTATCAATAAACGTCGTGCAACTGGAACATTGCCACATTCACACACTGGGAACAAAAAACCAACTAAGCTACCTACAAATGCTCCTAAAAGGGGATTTTGAGGCAGATATGTGATTAATTTTCGTTCATCAATGAACCATTGTAAGATTCCGGAAAAAATAACCCCTAATAGTAAAAATGGTATTGCTTCTACCAATAAACTGAGAAAGAGGGTGAAAGAATTATTCAACTGATTTGTCAGTGTTGATGGCATCTTGAAATTTTCTTTTTGATATTATTTACATTTATAATTGTTAGGCGATAAAAATCATCTAGCCAAGCATCTATATTAATTAAGTTACATTGTTAGTATATAATAATATTATTAAATTACTTGGAATTAGATAACTTTCTTCTTTAGCTAGATACTGTTTCTCTAGATATACAAATATTTACAATTTATGTTGAATATATCTTCGTCTGAGTTATTAGTTTCGACAATTCCTGACAATTGTCTGTCAACAACATCTCAGGAGTCAACTGTACGGGATTTGTCTCTATATGATTTTCAAGTTGACAATAATCAAGTAGGAGAAATAGCAGCTTTGAGACTGGAAGCTGAACCAAGATTGCCAGGGGTCATTTTAATGGAGGAGGGGCAGCTCTCAGGAATGATTTCTCGACAACGATTTTTGGAGTATTTGAGTCGTCCTTTTGGTAGAGAATTATTTCTGAAAAGGTCTCTCAAAACTTTGTATCAATTTGCTTGTACCGATTTTTTAGTTCTCCGGGCAAATACTACAGTTGTGGAAGCAAGTAGTAGAGCTTTGCAGAGACCAACTGATATCGCATACGAGCCAATTGTTGTTGAAATTAAACCCAATGTCTATAGACTTTTAGATGTTCATCATCTGCTTGTGGCTCAATCTCAGATTCATCAATTGGCAAATAATTTACTCCAGGAGCTTTATCTAAAGTTGGAAACAGCTCATAAAGAATTAGAACTTCAAGCTTCTTTAGATGCTTTAAGTCAAGTTGCTAATCGTAGAAAATTTGACCAATATCTCGCTCAACAATGGTTCCAAATGTCTAAAGAAGAAAAACCTATATCCATAATTATGGCAGATATTGATTGTTTTAAAGGTTATAATGACACTTACGGTCATCAAGCTGGAGATCAGTGTCTGAAACAAGTTGCCTTGACAATAAATCAAACTGCTCAAATGATAACTAAGGGAAATAATGAAAATTTAGTTGCTCGTTATGGAGGTGAAGAATTTGCTATAGTTTTACCTAAAAAAACTCAGGCTGAAGCTGTTTTTATTGCTGAAAAAATTCGCTCTCAGGTCAAGTCATTGGATATTATTAATCAAGGTTCTTCTTGCTCAGAAATTGTCACTTTAAGTTTAGGAGTTGCTACTACTATGCCTGAATTGAGTAGCTCTATAGAAAAGTTAATTGCTGTAGCAGATAAAGCTCTTTATCAAGCTAAAGCAACAGGTCGCGATCGTGTTATTTCCAGTTAATAGCAGTTGCGCATTAAGTTAGGAATGAGAATTTTATTATCTACATAAGTTAAATTGCCTAAGTTCCATACCGTATGAGTTATGAAAAAAAGTTCTGTACTTTATTTAATTCTCATTCCTTAATAGGAATATAGCAATCCTATTTCAATTGTAATATTTTTGTGGTAGTTAGTAGTCAGGAGTCAGAATTTTCAAGTTTTTTCGTCAATCTTAACTATTAGAAAAATTCTCACAAATTATTTAGGATGACTATAGTTTTAATTATCAAAAAGATTATTCAGTTTCTGTTCATTACTAAATACATTGAAGTGCCATCTAAATCTAAGTATAGTATTATTTTTGGGAATTGGTATTAGATTCCAATTCCCCTGCAGTTCATCAAGGCTTTACCAAATCAAAACTCCTCCGTATATTTATTTCATTATTTAACTAATTCAGCTTCAATAACAGCAATTAATTCTGGTGAATTAGGAGCAACACTACTATTAAATCTAGCAACAACTTCTCCTTGTTTATTAACAACAAACTTTTCAAAATTCCAGGCTACATCACCCTTAGGATTAACAGCATTTATCAAACAAGAATAAAGAGGATGTTTCTCAGAACCTTTAGCATGAACCTTATCAAATAACTCAAAACTCACATCATATTTTGTCTTAGTAAAATCAACAATTTCTGCATTACTTCCTGGCTCTTGTGCCCCAAAATCATTGCAGGGAAAACCTAAAATTCTTAAGCCAGCATCACGATATTTTTGGTTTAATTCCTCCAATCCTTTATATTGTGGCGTGTAACCACAATAAGATGCTACATTCACAATTAATAAAACCTGACCAGCATAATTTACTAATTGTTTTTCTTCGCCATTAATAGTTTTGACGGTAATATCTGAAACTGTGGTACTCATCTTTGAAGAAAACCTCTAACTTAATAATTATAAATTTTACACTGTAGTTGGAAACAGAGAGAAGATTTTTGATCGAATCAAAGTATGATAAACTAATACCAATTCACTTTAAAGATGTCACAAATAGTTGGCAACTGATTATGTGAAAGATAATAGACGAAATTAATGTATGACCATTACTTTAAGTCTATTAATTTTCACTTCTGACTTCTGTATGGGCGAATAGCCATTCGCCCATACTACTTATCACTTCCGTGAAACCGTATAGCTCGAATATTAATTAAAGAAGCAATGGCAACTGAAACTATCGTTTTATTATCGAAAAGAGAAATAGAAAAAATGCGTCGAGCAGGGCGTTTGGCAGCAGAATTATTACATTATCTTGAACCTTTTGTCAAGCCAGGAGTAACTACTTTGGAATTAGATGAGGAAGCTGAACGTTGGACACAAGCTCATGGCGCTCGTAGTGCGCCTCTTGGTTATCATGGTTTTCCTAAGTCTATTTGCACCAGTATTAATGAAGTGATTTGTCATGGTATTCCTAATGAGAAACAAGTCTTAAAAGATGGTGATATTATTAATATTGATGTTACACCAATTCTTGATGGTTATCATGGAGATACTTCTAAAACTTTTTTTGTAGGTGAACCTTCTCCACTAGCAAAAAAATTAGTTGAAGTTACAGAAAAATGTATGTATTTAGGCATTGCTGAAGTTAAGCCTGGAAATAAAATTGGAGATATTGGAGCGGCTATTCAAGAGTATGCTGAAGCAGAAGGTTTTTCAGTGGTTAGAGATTTTGTTGGTCATGGTGTGAGTAATGTTTTCCATACTGCACCACAAATTCCTCATTATGGCATTAGAGGAAAAGGAAAAAAGTTACGAACTGGAATGGTATTTACTATTGAACCGATGATTAATGAGGGTACTTGGGAAGGTGTGGTGCTTAATGACGGTTGGACTGCTATTACTAAAGATGGTAAACTATCAGCACAGTTTGAGCATACTGTGGCAGTAACAGAAACAGGGGTAGAAATATTGACTCAGTATGATGGGTGATTTACCGTTCGCTTGAAAGCTTAGAAACTGCTAGAATATTCTTGATATCCACAAGAGTATATAAGTAATTTGTGAGGCTGAAAATTATCTCCATTACCGAGGCGAAAATTATAGGAAATACGATAAAAATTGTGAGATATTCAAACAGTAGAAAGCAGCTAAGTTAGTAATTATATCTAAACTAAAAATTGTCTAGAGAAGAGTGAGTTAAGCTGTTTAACCTTTAGATCATGTCCGGATAATTAGTGATAAATAAAATTTCAATTTATCCCCTACTCCCCTATTCCTCTACTACTTCAATCATAAGTATTTAACCGGATATGATATTACTGATTAATATCATGTCCGGTAGCATCGGTATTGTGTAGAGGTGTAATAATATTATGCCCCCACCTTAGTTATTAGAACTATAGGGTTACGCATTAAGGTTAGGAAATTTACAAATCCTGAAACCCTTTGACAGTCTACTATTCCCTATTCCCTATTCCCTATTCCCTAGCGCGTAGCCCTATACTATTCATCCTGATAATAATCCTCAGACTCTAGGGGGAAAATCAGATAATTGTTTAATGTCAGAAAGGATAATTTCTGGTTTATCTCGATACATATTCACTTGCCCACTAATATAAACATATCCCCTACCTAAACCAAAATAACGATTTTTTAATAGTTGTAATAAAGGCTTCATTTCTGCACTATTCGTATCTGGAATCCATAATTTTAAACGATGGTCTTTAGTACCGTCATAAACTAAAGCACCATTATCTAACCACTTAGAAACTCCTCCCTGTAAATCAAAGAAAACTGTAATATATTCTCCAGTTTCTGCTGCTGCTAAAATTTTGGGAAAATCTAATCGCACTTCTAGGACTCCCGCAACTATTCCATAAGTACGATAATTTTCTACAATGGAAGCTCTTAATGTCCACCAAGGTACAAGTAAATTATAATTTCTTTTGCGTTTACCTGTATTTATTTGAGAATTCCAAACACCAAGATTATTTGCTTGAGCTTCTATTTCTGCTTCGGTCATTTCTTGATGATATAATCGGGAATATCCATATTTAATAAAATAGGGACTCCACCCTTCTTTGATTAGTTTGATATTAAAGTTTTCACTGTTTTTATGTACATAAGCTATTAAACGACCTTGATGGTCTCGATACTTTTCTAAACAATTTTCTGTAGGGTCATCTGTATCAAATTCAATATCAACTTTGGCAAGTTCACCGTTAGGTAATGTGAAATATTGTCTTGCCATTTCTGCTGCTTCTTTACCAATTTCTGTAACGGGTTTGGAATATTCAGAATAGCTTTCTTCGGCATCAACATAATCGAGTCTAATGAATTCTCGCTTATCGTTCAACAGGACTTTGATTGTGTCACCATCAACTACTCTTGTGACTTGGAGATTTTTAATTGTTGTACCTTTTTTTTTGATGGTTAAAATTTCAGATGTCATTGTTATTAATGTTTAAAGAAAAAGGAAAAAATAATCGAGAATAAGTTAAGCATAAAACTTCATTAATCGGAATTTTTGTTATAGGGAAGTCCTCATTATTTCCCTAGAGTGAAGATAAATTTTCAGAAACAGTATAATTTTATAGTTAACTAAATTAGCTTAATATTATACATTAAATCTGGAAATAAATTTATGAGGTGCAAAAGTTTTGTACTCAAGGTAATTTGGAATAGCGATCGCTGATTGTACTAACTATTATTGAATCTACAGATACTTTACCAATGGATAATGGATAATTAATAATTAATCAATTCGACTTTATTGCCTCTCCTAAATAGCGGGACTTACACAAAATAGCAGTAGAAAATAGGCTCAAAGATAGACACGGAGAGGTTTTTACGTCAAAAAGGTATAAATCCTTTATAAGCTAAGGGTTTTAGCCATTTTTAGGGCGTTGACGTAATTCCCTTGAGTAGACTGACTTTCAAGCAGTTTTTATCCCAAAAAATGTCTAAGTACCAATAGGAGAAAAAGTGGTCGAAGGATGGTGAGGTTTCCCTCTGAATGCAGAGCCACTTCGTATATTCAATTTCGTTACGGTTTTAACCAGAGGTAATTATCCATTATCCATTAATGAACCGTATTTTATAATAGCTGATACTACCGGACTTTATATTACTTTATTCTTTCTACGCCAGAATAAATATTAAATTTTCTACCACGCAAAAAACCAACTAAAGTAATATTAAATTCCTTAGCTATTTCTACTGCTAAACTACTAGGAGCAGAAACAGCACAAACTATTGGCAAACCTACAGTTATACACTTTTGTAAAATCTCAAAACTCGACCGTCCACTGACCATAACTATAAGATTATTTAAAGGTAATTGACCTGCTAAAAATTCTGAACCAATTAACTTATCTAAAGCATTATGTCTCCCTACATCTTCCCGTAACTTCAACAGTTCCCCTTGAGCATTAAATAAACCAGCAGCGTGTAAACCTCCTGTAGATTTAAATAAACTTTGAGCAGTGCTTAATTTTGCAGGCAAACTATAAATAACTTCGGGTGAAACTTCTAATCCTAAAGGAATAGCTGAAAATCCTTTGATTTGCAAAGAATCTATACTTGCTGTGCCACAAACTCCACAGGCGCTAGTCGTGAAAAAATGTCTTTCTAAAGTTTTTAAATTGGGGGTTAATTCTGATTTAAGGGTAATATTAACAATGTTTTGCCGTTGTTCTCCATCAATTTCTGGATCTACACAATAACTAATTTTGGCAATATCTTCACGATTTTTGATAACTCCTTCACTATAGAGAAATCCTGCAGCTAAATCAAAATCTGCTCCTGGAGTTCGCATGGTGACTGCTATAGTTTGTTTGGGAAAATTTATGCGAATTTCTAAAGGTTCTTCTGTTGCTAATTGGTCGGAACGAGTAACAAAATTGTGATTTTCTACTACCCAAATTTGTGCTTTAGTTTTGCTACTTGGGGAATTTTTCATGCTTAGGAAACAGGGAGTAGTTTAACTGGAAACTAAGAACATTTGTAGGGTTGTCATTTCAGTTATCAGTTTTCAGTACCTCCAGCTAAAGTCGGAGACTTGAAATACTGAATTTGATTTTTTTATCCTCTTAAAAGGGGAGACTAGAGAGCTTATTTTTTGTCAAACAGCTAGTCCTAATATCAAAAAAATTGAGAGCTTTTTTTTGAAAAAATAGCCTTTTCAGAAGTTAGTGTTTCCAGCAATTTAATGCCTAAATAGGTGTTGGGCGAAAAATTGATTCCGATTGCGATCGAAGCAAGACTCTGTATTAAGTCGATCGTTAGATGGCGAGATAACAAATGAGTTCGATACATTTTATAGTTAACTTTATTTATCTATACTATATTTAAAGCTTATAACTTGAAAATGGGATAAGTCTGAAATTTATTAACTAAAATTTAAACAAAATTTAAACTTTAACTTTCACGGAATATGTCAATTTAATTATTAGAACTAAAATTCATGTACAGGGACAAGCAAATGTCCTTCAAGTACAAAAAATCCTCAAAAAAACAAGGAACAATAATGAAAAGAACTGTAAGTTGGTTAGCTAAATTATTCGTTAGCTCCGTTGTAGCATTAGCATTAGTTGTTACTTTAGGAGTTCAACAAGCTCAAGCTAAGGATACTGGATATTGCTGCACGGGTGAGGTAAGAGAACTGTTTGAACCTGGTGAAGCTTGCACTGTTGAATATACAGAAAAATATCCATTCCATGTTGCTACTTTGATAAATGACAATTTTGAGCAACCTACAGAGCTTGATGTTATTTATGGCGACTATGGCCATACAAAAGCCGTATCACTAGATCCATTCGAGATAAAACAAGAGCCCTTATTTTCTTTTGAGAAAGAGCAATTTGTTTTAAAAGAAGGTGGACCTGTATTTTTTGAATGCTACTAATAATTAATGATTTCTAAAGAAAATTAGCAGTAAAGAATTAAATCATAATAACTTGAATACTCAACGGTATCATTGGTTATAAAGTTGCCGTTTAAAAATACTCTGAAGGAATCTATTTAGATAGGTCTTGTCAGAGTTTTTTTGAGATAATGGGATAATATCATGTCCGGATAATTAGTGATAAAAAAATTTTTGTTTGTAGTTGGGCTTTAGCCCTATCTTATAGCTTGGGTTGAACCCCAACTACGAGCTTTAATTATAACTATTCAACCGGACATGATATAAATTTTGCTTGATAGATTAAGTATCAGTGGAATACTTTTTTTTCTAGAAAATAAAGTAATAAATTGCTTCCAACTTAATCAATCTAACTGTTTAGTATCTTGTCTCAATATCCTTTTTATCTTCATCAAATCCAATTATTTTTTTGATAGAAATTTCTACTGAAGGAAACGCTAGGGGAAAAATAATTCTATCTTGATAGTTTTGTTCAATTTGATATTTATTATTCATCAGATTGCGAAATACTTTTAAATTTTTATTAGCAATATCAATTACCCAATATTCTTCTATTCCTGAACAGCCATATAATTTCTTTTTAGTTCCCAAATCTTTTTGTAATGTACTATCAGCAATTTCAATAATCCAGTAAATATCTTCCCTATAAGGATGACGGTCTAAATATAATGTATCGGGAGAACGAACGATGGTAATATCCGGTTCTGGTTCAGAGTCAACTAAAGTAATAGGATGTGCTTCCATTACTTCTGCAAGATTTCCTAAAATATGACTTCAACAATTAATAATTAATTATTATTACCTCTGCTTGAAAAGCAGACGATTGACTCAAAGGAAAATTTTTTCTTGTTTCTCCTTTAAAGGAGAGGCTTTAAACCTTAATTATTCGGTAAATATTTAACTGCTCTATGATTTATAAAACGATGAACTGGTCCTTCTAGAATTATATTAATAATTTCTCCATTAATTAGTTCTACTTTACGATTTTTGATTATTCCTGCATCTATCATACGATGATAATCTTCTACCGTCCATTTAGTAAGACTTGTCATAATTTGATATTGTTTTTTCCAGAGATTTATTTTTATTTTAGCTTGTGAATCTAGATAACTTAGACTGATTAGGAAAATACTATAGTCTGAACTTTTGAAATTAAATAAACCTGACCTCTAAAATAAATTTTTCAATTGATTTAAGATGAATTAAATTATTGGAGTGGGTTTATATGATTGAATTTTGTCGCCTCAATAATTTAACCATAACCCTCCCATACTATTGCAATATTTTAGGCGTGTCACGCCACTACTCTGAACAATATCACTCTTCCCATAAATTAAGTTTGTATAGAAAATTCTTCTGGGTTAATTCCCCAGTTTATCCATTCGACTGCTTCTTTTGCTGAATTAACATTGGGAGGTACTCTCAAAGTATGAATATTTCCCGTGCTTGGGCAAATCATTTTTAAAATAAATATTGGCTCAATATCCGCATCATCATCTATTCTTAAAAGAGTATATTCTTCCCAGTTATCTATTTCTATAGTTTGCAAATCTTGGCAAATTTTCTCATAACCAATTTCCTGAATTAAGACCCGTCTAAGTTCAGAATTTTTTGTAGTTAAAAGCCATTTTGACTGCCATTCTTGAGGATTAAATTTTCCGTATACTTCTGGTAATCTCACACCATGATAAGCATATAAACTATAACCATCAGCAAATTCAATTGCTGGTTTTTCTACAGCGTGGGGGCGATATTCATCATCTAATAATAACTTTCTGGGGCGATCGCAAATAATACAAAGATTTCTCAAGGGATATATCCAACCACAATGTTTGACAATAGACTCTAATACTTGCCAATTATCGGAATTATAATTGCAGTTAAGAACAGAAATACAAAAATCTACCCAAGCGACATAACTACTCCATAATTCTGTAGGAATAGGATAACTCCAAAGACACAGTAACTTTATAGAAACTTCTGATATTATCTCCTGCCATTCTTCTTCTATTTGCGAGTAAAGAATATGACTCCAAAGTTGTTCTGGTTGTAGTAAACCCTCTGCTATTTGACTATCTATTTCTGTAGATAATTGATGGGTAACTTGCATTTCTAATTCTCTTCTGAGCAGTTCCCACCTATCCTTGAAAATATGACGATGACCATAATCATCCTGACTTTTCCATCGTTGCCAAATTTTCTCAAGCAGAATGTCAAAAGCTGCATGGGGACTATCAGAAAATACAATCTCTGGATTTGGATCGCCCATCAAACTATAAGCTAATTGAATTCCTTCCGCAGCTTTTTGACGGTTAATAGGTTGGGTAGAAAATGCTATTTTCTGCCACTTTTCCCAATACACTGGAATTAAAGCTTTTTGCTCGGGAGTTAGTTTATTAGTTAGCTTTTGTGACATTTTTCAAACGAAATTTCCTGGCTGGGAAAACAATAATCACGACAATAAACCTGGTTTCTTGTTTGGGTACTGTTAACTGATCAACTGATAACTAGACTTCTCCAAAAATGAAAAATAAAATCAATTATTATCCATAAATTATTAATTATACCAATTCCCATATTAAGTAATTACCTTGGTATAATAATCTTTTGGCTAATTTTAGCTAAGTTAATGTTAATCCTGTCTTGTTTTTACTTCTCCCGTACGGACGCCCTTATGCAACGTCCCTACCTACTCCCCTACTCCCCTGCTTAATCAAATGTAGAAAAGTTTTTGAGAAATGGTATTACTCCCCCCTGTTCCCTGTTCCCTATTGATAACTGAAATGACATTTCTCAAGTTTCCACCAAAAATTCTTCTGGATCGACTCCCCAGTTTACCCAGGTAATAGCTTCCCTCGCTGTACTCACATCTGGTGCCACTCTTGTGGCATGAATATAATTCGTACTTGGGCAAGTCATTTTTAATAGATATATAGGTTCAACATCAATATCATTATCTATTCTCAGCAAACTATACTCCCGCCAACTATTTAATTCTATTGCTTGTAACTCTTGACAAATTCTACTGTAGCCTATTCCCTGAATTAATACTCGCCGTAACTCGGCATTTTCTTCTGTCAATAACCATCGCGCCTGCCATCGGTTAGGATGTAATAATCCATATTTTTCTGGCAACTTCACCCCTTGATAAGCATAGATATGATAGCCATCAATAAATTTTATAGCTGCTTCCCCTTCAGCGTGAAAACGGTTTTGTGCATCTAGAGATATATTCATTGGGTTCTCACACACCAAGCAAGTATTCTCTAGTTGCAACACAAACCCACATTCTTGAACCAACCCTTGCACTGCCAACCATTTTTGTTTGTCATAGCTACACCCAAGCACTGAAATGCAGAAGTCTATCATCTGAATGGAACTAGCCGTCAAATTTTGGCTAATATTGGAAACCAACCCCATTGCACCCCCTATTTCTTGTAGAGGTTGCTTGATGTTTTCTTCCCATTCCCGTATTAGGGGTTGACTTGCCAGAGGTTGCCAGAGCTTTCTATGTAATTGGCGTGACAAGGGTTCTCCAACTCGTTGCCACATTAGATCGCCCAATTCAATTAAAGGTTCCCCTCCAGGAAATTGGCTTACTTGTTGTCGCAAGTGCTTTTGCTGCTGTTCCCAAATTTGCCTGAGAATAGCACCTTGCCATTCTACCCACAACTTCCCCAACAATTCTGCGTGTTGGCCTAAAGCATCTTGCCAAATAAACATTAACCGCAACAACTGGTCATTGGGCAAGTCATTTTCTAGTTTCTGCCAAAGTGCATTGTCAATTTGACTTTCTAATTCCTTTGACAGTTCAATTTGCAAGGAACTCAGTAAGGGAGCGCCCAACATTTGTACTAAACGTTGTGGCGATCGCGACCCCACTATTTCTCTTATGGCATCTGGACTACTCAGAAATAGAATTTCTGGTTTTTTTTTTCCCATAGCGGAGTAAACCGCATTTACTGCCGCTGTTGCTCTTTCCCTATCCATCGGTTCAGTTGACACTATATCCTTCTGCCACTTTTCCCGATAAATTGGTATTAATGATTTTTGTTCTGTTGTTAGGTTTTCAATTTTAGTCTGCCACATAGCGCCACCCCATAGGTTCGTATTCTCGCTGAATGCGTACTATCCAGTTTCCTTGTGGAATTGTGACAGGTTTATGTTCTTCATGGGTTAAACTTGCTGTTTCTGACAAAACTTTTAGGTATAGCGTGCCATCTTTTTCGTATAGCTCCGCATTTCCACTGGTAATCTGGTGAGAATGTCCTGTGACTTCTCCTTCTGCTAAAGTCAGGTGGGATAGTTTTTTGCCTGAAGTTAGCTTAACTGGTTGCAATATAACATCACCTTGCCGAATTGGTCGCATTCTTATTTTCCTCTCTCTAATCGTAACTATAATGGCAGATAATTATATTTCCCTGTAAATTACAGGATATATCATTTTATATTTATTCATCAACTTGATTTATTTATAATTTTTTTTTTTACAACATTTTCCAAACTAATCTATACATTTAGATAATGATTTTTATAAGTATTTTAAGGATTTTATATTTTTTATCTGTAGCTTTTATCCAGAAAATTTTCATCCCTTTACTTTCTCCGATTGCTTTATCTTGATCGTAAAATTGTTACAATTATTTATTTTTTTTAACTTATAATAAAGTTCCTTCAAAGTTTTTTACATAAAGAGATTTTTAGATAAAATCTTTCTCCAGTACCTAATTTCCAGAAAATATTATATCAAATACGGTTGAATAGTTATTATATGGTTGGAGAGATGGGGAGATTCGGAGATGGGGAGATTCACAGATGGGAAGATTCGGAGATGGGAAGATTCGGAGATGGGAAGATTCGGAGATGGGGAGATTCACAGATGGGAAGATTCACAGATGGGGAGATTCACAGATGGGGAGATTCGGAGATGGGGAGATTCACAGATGGGGAGATTCACAGATGGGGAATCACCCCTAACCCCTCTCAGGAGGTGAATGTAGGGGAATTGAATAGCTATTAAATATGAGGTGGAAAAGCCTATTGTCAAAACAGATAGACCTACAATCGGCGTTGATATCGGAATCAAGGAATTAGCTGTTTGTAGCAGAGAAAACGCATCTAATTTTTTTGACAAATGACTAAGAACCCAATAATCCTCTTGGCCTCACAGGGTTACAAGCAGCTCAAAACCATTGTTGGATAAGAGTTAAAAGGATATTTAGCTAGGTCTTTATGTTTAGACTGGATTTGTGAGAATGATCATCATTCTTGTTGTTGGTGTGGGTGAGCGAAGCTCACCCACACCAACACATAGCATTGATCTATTGTTCAATAAAATTGGCAGTGATAATGGAGTATTTATGGGTGATATCACTGTCTGCATTCAGTCTAATTTACTCATTTTTTATTTTTGTTTTTTTACCAAGATTGCAGTCTGCAATCACTCAATTTCTTGATAGATATAAGATTATTATTTAACTTTTATTGTCGATATTACTGTCTGTAATCACTTTTAAATAATCAAACTAAAATCAATAATAATTCTCCTAATGTACAGGAGAATAAAATTCCATTCCCCAATATTTTTACTTATTTACATTCAGAATTTATTATGAGCTGAATAAAACTTTGAGGAGGTAATCATTGTTCCAGCCAGCCCTTTTTCGTTTATTTTTTATTCCATTTTTTACCGAAAAATTAAGGTTTAAAGCCTCTCCTTTAAAGGAGAAACAAGAAAAATTTTTCCTTTGAGTCAATCCTCTTCTTTTCAAGGAAAGGTAATTATTAATTATTAATTATTAATTATTAATTATTGAAAGTTTTTTCCTAGTTTAATAAATTTAATGCTATTTGTCTAATTACTGCCAAATTTTCTGGATAATTATCTGTTCTAATTCTAGAACAATCTTCCTGAAATTGAACATCTAAAACCCAATTTAATTGATTTTCAATTCCCCAATGACTACGAATAGCTTCAGCTAAAAGTTCAGCATTATTCGATAAACTACTGATATAATATCTTCGTTCACAAGTTCTTTTTTCATCTTTTTCAAAACGAAAGTAATCGACTTGCGCCAATTGATTTGAGATTTTTCCATTCCCCAAATGGATCTACTTGTTCAGCAATATTACTCACCATATAATAGTATCGACATTCCTGACGACCATGAGCTAATTCTGGTTTAAAATAATCACTTTTTCGGCTTTCTTTTTCTTCATTTTTAGATAATTTATTCAGCAGTTTTTCGACTATGCGCATAAAAATAACCTTGATTTTTTTTTAAAAGTAATTACATAGTCAGCCTGTTGTTCTGTAATTTGTTTAACAATTTCTTTTTGACATCCCATTGCATCAATCGTTACTAAACAACCAGAAATAGATAAAACTTTGAGAAGTTTGGGAATTGCAGTAATTTCGTTTGATTTTTTATCTACTTTTACTTGACCTAAAACCAGGCGATTTGCTGTTGCCCAAGCACTGACCATGTGAATGGGTTTTTGAGATTTTTTTTGGTCATAAGAACCTCTCAAAGTTTTACCATCAATTGCTATTATTTCTCCTTGAGTTATTTGACTTATTGACTGAATCCATGACAAAAAACATTGCTGTAATTGTTCTGGATCTAAACGTGCAAAAACTCGCGCAAATGTATCATGAGATGGAATGCCATTAGGCAGTTATAAAAAAGTTTTTAGCCATTCATATTTAGACTCACCATAAGCTTCTATATCCACCCATGTATCCGCGCTACAAATCACAGCACAAATCGTAATTATAATAATATCAATTAATTTATGACGTTTAGTTCTATCTACCCTCGGGTCTTCTAGTTCACTAAAATACTCATAAATACTCTTTTTTGGCTGGAGTTTCATTGTTAAATATTGCTATTATTACTACAATAATTATCCTTCATAAATATCTAACATTCCACACTTAATTAGGATTTTTTAAGTATTAATTATTGAATTGATTTGAGACTTTTAATTCTTGAAAATTTTGGTATTTTTTGACAGTGATTTGAGAAGCGATAGACTTCCAATCCGCTTTCCTACGGAATGCTACGCAAACGTGTTGGCGGAGCCTAGCGGCAGCTATATCGCATATTCTCCATTTGAAATTTTATTTTTGGTCATTTGTCAAAAAAATTAGATGCGTTTTCCCTGCAATGAATATAATAGAGTTAGACTTGTTAATCAGCTAATTAATAGTATCCCAAAACTACAAATCCAAGCAATTCAACAGTTTAATCAAAATGATATTCGGGCAGGTAAAATGGTAGTAGAAACACTATTATAACAAGGAGAATTAGCTAAAGCTACAGAAGCTATATATGCTGTACCAGAACAACTCAGTGACCATCCAGAAATCAATTTTATCAAAGGTAGATTAGCTTGGGAATTATTCCAAGATGGAAATCAAAATAACTTGATAGATAAAGCTATAAGTTATTGGGAAAAAGCGGCTGCCAAAAACCAAGATAATATTCAATATCAAAATGCTTTAGGTTTTGCTTATTACACCAAAGGAAATATAGAAAAAGCTTATAAAGCTTGGTTAAAAGTGTTACATTTGTCTGGAGCAATTGCCCCAGAAATAGAAAAAAATTCTCCTATTTCTGATAACTACAATAAAAATGTATCAGTCAAGGATAGAGAAGCTCTGAATGCTTATGCAGGTCTAGGATTAGTGACGCTTAAATATTCTCAAAATTTACAAAAAATTCCCGTTCAAGCTTTTACATATGCTGGTAAAGTTATGAGAGAAGCTAACCAAGAGTTTCAGATCGAACAATTGCAAAAAAATTGGTTGTGGTCTCCTAGAGCGCGTCAGGATTGGGACGAACTATTGAAACTTCGAGACCGACAGCCAATTTGAACGTAATAAAAATTTAGAAAAGCTTGCAGTAAGATATTGAAGATTAAGATTTGCCGAATAATCTAAAATATAAAGCCTCTCCTCTTATTTTAAGGAGAGGTAATTATTTATTAATTGTTAATTATTAATTTTTGAATGACCTTTTAAAAACATATTCTTAGGAACTTTACCTAATTGATAAGCACCACGACTGTCTAAATATTGATATTGCCCTGGCTCTAATCCTACATGAATAAACTTTTTTGGATAACCAATGATCACAACATTACCAGAAGGGTCTTTTGGCACAATTTTTTCTAGATATTCTCTAGCATTTGTAGCGCGTCGGAAAAATTCTACTGGTTGCCTAGTGTAAAAAACTAAACTAGGTTTTTCAAAAGCAATCATAATTATTTCTTCTCCTGGTTGTCTAACTTCAACAATTGTTTTAGCTAATTGGCGTAAAGGCAATTGACGTTCTTGATCTACTAAAAACATCATCGGATTAATAGTAAAAATTAAACAAGCTACTAATCCAATAAAATTAGCACTCCAAACCCAAGAAGTTTGTTTTTTTCTCCAAATAAATCCTATGACTATTGCTGTGGTCATCAAGATTAATCCACCACGAATTAATAAACCAGATTTTCTAATTATCTCTGGGAAATATGGCATAGCTGGGTCTCTATCTAGCCAGTTAAAACTGTAGATAATTCCTAGAGCTAAAATTAGTAAAAAAATGATATTTGCGACAACTGAGCAAGATAAAAATCGACCTTTTGATTTAGAAGTATTTCTGATTAATCTGGGAACAAGTTGAACAGAATTATCCGTGGGGTTGACAGATGATTGAGTAGAATTATCTTCAGATTTATTAGTCTGAGTAGACATAGAATCTCTATTAATAATAATATCACTCCAAAATAATCCTACTAATATTGCTGCTGCTGGCATTAATGGTAAGACATAGCTAGGTAATTTAGTAGCCGAGATGGAGAAGAAAATAAAGATACAAATAAACCAGAAAAAAGCAAATAAACCTAACTGTTCAGTTCTAGGTTTACTATGCCAATAACAGGGTTGCCAAAACTTAGTTTTAGCGATCGCTATTGGTAGATAAATAGACCAGGGTGCAAAACCAATTAGTACAACTAAAAAGTAAAAATACCAGGGCGCTTGATGATGGTTCACAACTCTGGTAAAACGTTCAAAATTGTGATAACCAAAAAAACTATCAAGATATTCTTTCCCGTTGACTAAAGTAACGATAAAATACCAAGGGAATGTAATTGTAAAAAAAATTAAAATGCCACGCCGAATATTTATTTCTTGCCAGATTTGAAAAAAATCACCTACATATAATAAAAAGGAACCAATAATCATTGCCGGTAAAACAATTCCAATCGGACCTTTGGCGAGAACTGCTAAAGATATTAGTATATAAAAGGCTAAATACCATTTGTTCAATCGGGGAGATTTTGTAGTTTTTGATGATTGATTGTCATGAGGCAGGTCGGAAACTTTGTGTTTGATTATTTTGCTGTTTTTTTGCTGAGGAATATGAGTATTTTCTGTTTGTGAAGCATATCCTATAAAAAAGGCTAATAGTGCCGAACACATGCAGCCTGTTAATAACATATCAGAAACTCCAATACGTCCCCAAGCAATAGTTTCTGGATTTAAAGCTATCATCGCAGCACCAATCCATGCTATTAATAATCTCACCATTAAAAACTTATTTTCAGGGGTATATATCTGAGAATTCAGGTAATAATAACCATATTTGTAGAGTATATAAAAACCAAAACACATTAAAGCAGTTGCAGATATTGCTGAAGGGAAACGGACAGACCATTCATTAATACCAAAAAGATAATAAGCGATCGCCATTAACCAATAAATTAAAGGTGGCTTATCAAAGCGAGTTTCTCCATTAAAATAAGGTGTAATCCAATCTCCTGTTTCTACCATTTGACGAGCAGCTTCGGCAAAAAGTGGCTCTGTTTCATCAATTAAACCAATATTATCAAGGTTACAAAAGAAAGCTAGCCAAGCAAGTAAGGAGAGCCATAAAATAGAAAGTGCTAATGTTAAAATATGACTTTTTGGTTGAGATTTAAACCAATTAATAATGTCTAACGGTTGTATTAGTTTCATTCAAATAAGTTATCCCTGTAAGTTTTAAAGTTTAAACCCTAATTTGGCTGGAAATTAGCAGGTAATCAATCAGCTATTAGCAATCAGCTCTCAGCTTTTTTCTGAATTAAATAAAGATTTTTTTAAGAACTCTTATTTTAACTGAAGAGCAACATATGTATGCTAGAAATTATCTGAAATATATCAATAATAATTTCTTCGGTTAAGACAAGACAAGCGTAATTATAATCTAGCTGATAAGAAAGTTACGACCCAGGAGGCAAGCTAAAAGCTGATGGCTGAATGCTTACATTAGCAGAGTGACCATCGATATTTTTTCATGGCCTTAAAATTAACTGCCATTCTGATGTTTCTGTATTCCAAATAGGAAAGCTTGTTTCTCCCACAACATAAGGCCCCCAATATAAACGAGACCCATCTTGAGCAAAGACAACTAAAATATCTCCTGGTTCCAGGGTTAATTTTGTTTCTGGTAAAGAGAGTATTAACCCTCTACTACTACCTTCTCCTGGAGCAAAATCCCAGTGAGCAGATTTTTGGTAAGATTGTTCTGAGGATTTAGCTAATAGTGCTATACGAAGTGGACGATATGTACAGTTGCTAACTCGAATGGCTCCTCTATTAGTTTTGACTATAGATGATTCAGAAATAGTGATGGGAATATTACATTCTTGGGTTTGGTTTTTTGGAGATTTTGGTAGGGGTGTTGGAGCAGGAATGTTTGATAAAGGAGGTTTTAAAATTGCTGAAGATTTTGATGTTTGTAATTTTGCAGACTCATTTTTTGTCCAGGATATTGTTAACTGAAACCTGCCAATGATGAGTCCTAATAAAAAGAATATTAAAGCAATAATAATTTTTGAGTAAGGTTGAAATTTCATTTGAATTTAAGTATTTATTTTTCTCCTTTAACTTGGCATTCTGATTTTGTTTAGCCTGAAACATTTTTTGTCCAGGATATTGTTAACTGAAACCTGCCAATGATGAGTCCTAATAAAAAGAATATTAAAGCAATAATAATTTTTGAGTAAGGTTAAAATTTCATTTGAATTTAAGTATTTATTTTTCTCCTTTAACTTGGCATCCTGATTTTGTTTAGGCTGTAATGTTTCAGCCTGCTATTCTGCTATGTTAGACTACTTATGTGTCCCTATGCGGAAGTCAAAAGTCAAAAGCGGTGCGACCCCTCGTCGGTGTAAGACAGCAAGCGGTCGTTTCGGCTGTCGCCGACATGAAAAGTGGAGCTTTCCGTAGGATGAGATGGCTAGGTTTCCTTTTCCTCCGGGACGTTTACGCGTTTTATGTCACGCAGTAAAACGCCATATCCAATCGACCAAGATAGGAAATGCGCACTCCTGTGAGTCAAAAATCAAAAGTATTAATTGCTAAGGCTTTTAGGATTGTGTAACTAATGGGTTATTTCTAGTGTGTTGCACCAAAGTATTTTTAAGTTGAAAATTATATAAATTCAAAATATATTTAACATCATCTATGCAAAGTACCCGTCTTAATAGATTACTGAACGTTATTCTGGAGAGGTTTAAACAATGGTTGCTTAATCCTTGGCGTCGAATTTCTTTATTAATTATTAGTTTGTTGTTTGGTAATTTTGCAGCAACTGCCCTTTCTACCATTGCTGGGCAAGAAGGTTACTTAGATGTTTTATATGCTTTAATCTGTTTGTTGATTACTGAAATATTAAACTGGTTGGTTTATGGTAGTAAAGGAAAAATTGCACGTTCTTTGGGGATAGATATTTTGAATGGTTTTAAAATTGGTTTTACCTACGGTCTATTTTTGGAAGCTTCCAAATTAGGTTCTTAAAATAGGGAGTAGGGAGTAGGGGGTAATAATTAATAATTAATAATTAATTATTACCTCTTCTGATAAATTAGAGGATTGCCTAAAAGGAATTTTTTTCTTCTCTTGGTTGATTGGATATGGCGTTTTCGGCTGTCGCCCAGCGTTTTTGATGTCGGCAACAGCCGAAAAGAAGTTGTGCGTTAGCTAAACGACCGCTGTCTTGGTCGATTGGATATGGCGTTTCGGCGCTTGAGCCGACATGAAAAGCGTTCGCGGCTCTGCAAGAGCGGGAGACCTCGCCATCCCATCCTAGGTCATGCTCCGCAAACGACCGCTTTTTCTCCATGAATGGAGAGGCTTTATACCTTAATTTCTCGGTAATTGTTATTAATTAGGTTGGGACACTTACCTTTTTTATTTCCTGTTCCCTGAAACAAATTACGAAATAATACCAGGCGTGATAAAGTTTGCGACGAATCTCTGTTCCCGGCGTTGGTAATTGGTGGGATGATTTTCTCCTAGGGGTGATACCCATCACTTACTCTGGTTAAATATTTATATAAAATCTGGTTATATATAGCATTTCTCAAATTGGTGAGATACACAAATTTTCGATTTTAGGCAACAGCGAATAGGGAATAAGGAATAGAAAAAAATACTGTACCTCATTAATATGAGAACTGCTATAATATATGTTGATAATTCTATAAATTACTTCAATATTGAATAGAACCACCTCCCCATCTACCCTAACCATATAATAAGTATTCAACCAGATTTGATATTAGAGGTATTAGAAACAGATTACTTTTAAAGTTTAATCCCTTGATTTACCAACGCCCTGTTCCCTGTTCCCTTTTCCCTATTCTCTGTTTCCTATAATTATAATTTTTATGCAATTTTCTAACTTATCTCTAGGACACACTTTACAGATTTTGCAACAAGGTAAGTGCCTGGGAAAAAAAGAATTAGAAATCTTAGCAAATCAGGAATTAATAGAACAAAAACTTGCCGATGTTTTTAACATTACTTCGGCAAATGTGAGAGAAGTAATTATGGAGCGATCGCTTTTATTTCAGTCTGTAATTACTGACTATGATAAATTTCCTCTCAGAGATAATCAGACTTTAGAAACTTTATGGAAATTATGGTTGCCTTTAGGAATAAAATTAGCTAATAAACGTCAAAGTTTAAGTCGCCCATTAGTTCAAGGAATTTTAGGTGGACAAGGAACTGGTAAAACTACCCTAGCAAAAATTTTAGTCTTAATTTTAGACAGGCTTGGCTATAAAACTATTAGCATTTCTATTGATGATATTTATAAAACTTACGCCGAACGTCAACTTTTACAAAAAGAAGATTCCCGATTAATTTGGCGCGGACCTCCAGGAACCCATGATGTTAGTTTAGGAATAGAAATTTTAGATAAATTACGTCAATCTGAAAATCGAAATTCTGATAATTTAATTGCTATTCCTAGATTTAATAAGTCTCTTTTTCATGGAGCTGGAGATAGAATTGAACCAGAGATAGTAAGTAAAGTTGATATTGTTTTATTTGAAGGTTGGTTTGTGGGAGTTCGACCAGTTGAAGAGAAAATTTTTGATGTTGCACCACCACCAATTATTACAGAAGCAGACAAAAAATTTGCCCGTGATATGAATAAAAAATTAACAGAATATTTACCTCTGTGGGAAAAGTTAGATAGTTTAATTGTTTTATATCCTACTGATTATCGTTTTTCTAAACAATGGCGAAAACAAGCAGAACAACAAATGATTGCTTCAGGAAAATCAGGAATGAATGATGATGAAATTGAAAATTTTGTAGATTATTTTTGGAAAGCATTGCATCCAGAATTTTTCATTAAACCACTCATACAAAATCCTGAATTAGTAGACTTAGTGATAGAAATTAATTCCGATCATTCTGTCGGAAATATTTATCATTAAAACTATTAAATAAGAAGCTAAATTAAAAACAAGGTGGTGGTGCATTGTAATAGTCGTCTATTGTCATTATTTTTGTTACGAGACATGGCAGTGGGAGCATCTTACTCCCATGCTAGGCATTGCTTATTCCTATTTAGCATTGCTAATGCAATTTATTGAATATTATAAATGGTACTACTAGGGCGTCTAGACTAAAATTGTGGGTTGAAAAAACCTAACCCCCTAACCCCCTTCCTATCCCCCCTTACCCCCCTTTGAAAGAGTAGGACTGTTTCAAAAAGCTTTTTTGGGTGAAGGAGGGATTTGGAGGTAGAAAAATGGCAAAATACAACTAAATAACTCGCGCTATGGAAGGAATTAGCTAACTAAAGCCTAACTGATTATTCTCATGAGTACGGCTATGCAGGACTGATAATTGATTAATGGACAATGATGATTGTGGGAAAAATTTGATGATTTTGAGACGAACTAGGAACGAATTTCTCCCCATCTCCCCATCTCCCCATCTCCCTATCTGTCTTTCAAGAGAATGAAACAGCCCTGCCTTTGAAAGGGAAGGGGGAATTTCTCCCCTCTCCTTGCAGGAGAGGGGGATGGGGGAGAGGTCTTAACCAAGCAGCAAACTTACCCACATTTTTAATCTAGACACGCTACTACCTAGAAGTCAAAAATTCAAAAGAAAAGTATTGATTAGTAAAACTTTTACGGTTTTGTCAGTGACCAAAGAAATAAGGTCTCAAGCCTCCTACTGGCTTTGCCAGAGGCTGAAGCCATAAAAAAGGATAAAAAAGAAAATTCCCTATTGGGTATTACACAATTTTTAGAGCTTTAATATAGCTCAAACTCTCTTTGTGATACCAATTCAATAAATGTTTGCTACAAATAGCTAGGGTACTTTTTAGGAGTCAGGAGTCAGGAGTCAGGAGTCAGGAGTCAGGAGTCAGGAGTCAGAATGAATTACTTAAATACCATTTTTTAGTTCAGAAATCATCTTTTTGGTAAAAGAGACATTTTCTCTAAAATCTTTTTGTTACCCTGACTATTCATAACATTCTTTTTTCAAAACGGTATGATAGGTTATTTCAGTTATCAGTATATCAGTACCTCCGACTAAAGTATCTGGCTTGAAATACTGAGTTGAATATTTTTTTCATCCCCTGAAAAAGGGATATTTTAGACCTCATTTTTTGGTAAATACGCCCATTTTTTTACTCAAGCAATCAAAGAAACGAAAAGACATTAGTTAATAAATATTTGAGCAGAATCGTTTCAATTTTGTTGTGTAATACCAATTACTAAAAGTAATGCTACGCTTCAGCTATACTTCAAAAGTTAAATATTTAGCAAGGTAAACAGTCTTTTTTTTACAATTATTAATCAGTCAGTATTGATTGGATTGTTTCTAGTTTTACTTCTCCCCACACTCCCCACACTTTCCAACCCTTTTAATATAGCATTCTTTTTGAGAAATGGTATAATTTTCACCCTGTTTATGCTATAAAATAGACAAATTGATAGCTAAATTTTTATTATTAAGTCAGGATAAAAATGGCAAAAAAAAAATTAATAATTTTGCTAGCAACTGTGTTATTAACCGTGATAGCAGTTATAGTTACTGCTAATTTTAACAGACAAAATCAAGAAAATATAACGATAGCGGTCGCAGCTTCTTTAACTAATGCAGGAGAAGCAACAGAAAAAGTAGGCAAATCAATGGTCAGAGGGGTACAACTCTACATCAACAATATCAACAAAGCCGGAGGAATTCAAGGTAAACAGTTGAAACTGCAAATTTATGACGACCAAGGAAAAGTAGATGTAGCTGAAAAAATAGCTCGGGAGATTGTCCAATCTCCAGCGATCGCCGTTATTGGTCACTATTCTAGTAGTGTATGTCTGGCCACCGGAAAAATTTATCAAGCTGCTGGTATTCCTGCAATCAGTGGTTCAGCAACTGCCGATGCAGTTACGGCAGAGAATGAGTGGTACTTCCGGACAATTTTTAACGACACCTTTCAAGGTAAATTTATCGCGACTTACTTGAGAAAAGTTCTAGGATATTCAGAAATTGGTATTATCCGGGGCTATGATGCTTACGGTTTAAACTTAGGTAAAAATATTGAAACAGCTTTCCAGGAATTAGGAGGAAAGACAATAGCTCAATGGCAACTACCAAAAAACCAAAGCGCTGCAACCGATCGGATAATTATCAAGGAATTGCAGAAACTCAAAAAGTTAGATCGACTTCCACAAGCAATTATGTTAGCTACGAATCGCGATCAAGTGACGAATTTACTGCGCGAAATCAAAAGACGCAACCTAAATTTATCCCTATTTGGTGGTGACGATCTAGGTGATGTAGGTTTTGCTCAAACCTTTGCTGACCTTCCTGAAGAAGAAAGTCCAGGCTTCTTTACCAATGGCCTTTATGCTACAGTGCCAATCATTTATGATGTAGTTAATGAGCAAACTCAACAATTTAAGAGAACATTTGAAAAGATTTATGGAGTTTCCCCTGGTTGGTCTGCTGTTTCCTACTATGATGCTACCAGCGCCGTTGTAGAAGCTATTAATAGGACTTTATTAACAGAAAAAGATTTACCAACATCAGTTTTTACAGGTAAAGACCTCAAAAAAGATCGTTCCCTGGTTAAAGAGGGTTTAGTTGGGATCGATAGTCCCGATACCGCCGTCGAAACAGGAACAAGAAAATTTTACTTTGCTGAGAATAATACTGCTAGTGTTCCTATTGGTGTGGGAGTCTTTGACCAAGCTCAACTTGTATCCGCTTTTACTCAACTACAACTGATTACAAATATCAATATAATTTCCAACTTAGAAGCAAAAATTGCTAATAGAAATATTTTCAAAATTGGGCAAGAATACTGGAAAAAAACCGACATTGTTTATGTAGGTTTGGATCTTAATGAAATTAGCAATCTAGATGAAAAAAGTTC
This sequence comes from Dapis brunnea BLCC-M229, assembly GCF_050015995.1. Taxonomy (NCBI): domain Bacteria; kingdom Bacillati; phylum Cyanobacteriota; class Cyanophyceae; order Oscillatoriales; family Microcoleaceae; genus Dapis; species Dapis brunnea. The sequence continues at coordinate 74,948 of NZ_JBNHEP010000099.1, forward strand.
AAACTATCTGGTCGATTTTTATTTGTGGTTTAGATATAAAGGTAATGTGAGTCCTGATAAAATTGAGTTTATCAACTATGGGATAAATCGTTTAGATTCTGGAGAACAATTAACTCTCGAAGAACCAATAGAGAGTGGAGAAGAAAATGGAGTTAAGTATAAAATATATAGGATTAAAGCTGATTTTCACGAAAAGTTTGATTTTCACGATTACCCATTCGATCAACAGCGTTTAACTGTAAAGTTTCGCAACATAAAGCGAACCAGAGACGAGTTGATTTATGCAATTGACTTCATCGGAATGCAAAATATTACTACACAAGAATTATTTAATAAGTGGAGGCAGAAAGTTTTTAAACAAATTACCTCTTGGAGACCTACAAAAATAACTTTTTTTCAGAATACTTTAGTAAATGATTCTAAATTAGGCTATCGGAAATTTATCAATACAAACTCATATTTAGAATACTCCCAGTTCAATGTTGTCATTGATATCAAAAGGGAAATAGTCAGTTTCAGTCTCAAAAATTTACTGCCTCTGTGGTTTTTTGTTCTTGTAGCATATCAATTATTGTTTTTACCTTTCGATAAACTATCTGCCGAATTATTTAGTGGTATATTACTAGCTATTGTATTTTACCATCTGAGTTTATTAGAAGCTTTGCCTGATGGAATTGGTTATGTTGTTGCCCTTGATTATGCTTTTTATTTAGTCTATTTTTTATGTGGGTTAGAATTAGCGTTAGTAACAGCAGGGTCTAGTAACAGATTTAAAAATAATAAAGCACAGCTTAGACAATTAATTGTATCAGCCAGGGTGCTATTTCCAGTTATTCTATTGATTGGATCTATCTGGCTTTGTATAATGTATTTATAGTGTCACTTGTAGGAAAAGTCTGGTCATTTCAGTTATCAGTTATTTAGGACTTACGCAATACAACATATTTTTGTCATTGCGACCGACAGGGAAGCAATTTCAAATCTTAGTTTGTCGTACCTCATGTATAAGTCCTGTTATTAATAACTCCGACTAAAGCATCCAGATTGAAATATGTATGGCGAATATTTTTTTCATCTCCTTAAAAGGGGGAGACTTTGGACTTAACATGATATTAGTAGATTAGTACCACTTACCCAAACTCATTGTTACAAAAATTATCATATTTTTGTATTTAATTTGTATTAAAATTTCTCTGTTATTACTAATTTAAAAATTAATGAAAACTATATATTTACTAAGACCCAGAGAGGCCGAAGGCACTTATCTGAGAATAGTCTCAATAAATGATGTTTACGACATCAAAAACTATCCTTATGTTGAAACAGTTATTAAATCTCTAAAACAGACAGCAGAAGATGCAGTAGTAATAGCTGCTCTTAGCGGAGATTTTCTTTCTCCCTGTTGATTAACTTCCTTGGATGGTGGTAAGTCAATGTTAGAAGTCCTCAACTTAGTGGAGATTTATTACCTTTGCTTTGGCAACCATGAATTTGATGTGAATCTAGATGTCCTACAAGAACGTTTCAAAACCTACCAAGGTAAGTGTCTAAGATGAGTTAGCATCCTTAGCTATCTAATAGGGAGGAGTCAGGAGTCAGAAGTCAGGATTCAGGAGGGAAGAGGAGAATCAGTACCCTAACTTTTCTGGCGATCGCTCTATACATTCCCCAAGCATTTTTTCAATTTGGTCTACCACCACCATTTCCCAATATCACTGATAATCTCTGCCGTGATTTTTGGTATCAGTCAAGTCTTCTTCTCAAGCAAGCTGCTATCAGCGATTTTGATTTTTGTCGGATTGATACTGTACAGCCGGGAAGTATTTTTGCCCTATTGGGTTCGGCAATTAGACTACTAACAGGAATGGCGTTGGGAATAGATCCCAATGTGCTTTATTTTGGACTATGGGGATACAACTCGACATTGAGAGCGATCGCCACTGGAGGAATCTTTTATGCTCCTAACTTGAGGAGTGTGGGGTCATCCTCTGGAGCAGCCTTACTAACAGCACTAATCTGTTGGATAATCAATGTAACTATGACACCCATTGGTTTACCCATTTTGTCAATCCCCTTTCAGTTGGGGACTTACATTTGCTTTTTAAGCATGAGACGATTACTTCCTTCTTTAGTTCCTGTAGCACCTTATGCTATTGCTAGCCCAGAAGAACATCGATTTCGCTATATTACTGCCAAAGAGGTTATTTCCAGGTTCCGAAAGCAATTAAAATAAAAGAGGTGATCGAAGGAAGGCATCATCGGGTATTATTTACCAATGCTTCACAAGAGCTAAAAGGAGATATACGCTACATTTTTGATGGAATTGACAGCAACAATAGTGGTAGTTTGTCCCTAAAGGAACTCAGTTACCACTTTCAAAAAGCAGGAAACCCCTTAAAGGAAGAGGAGTTGAATCTTGTCTTTTCTAGTATGGATGTGGATAGTAGTGGCGAGATTGACCTTGAAGAGTTTGGCGAACTGATGTTACGGCATCGCTATTTGATGTCAAGGTTTGAAGAATTTTCCACTTACTTTATTCCCATTGATGCTGACAAAAATGGTGTTTTAGATATCCGTGAAATGAATGTAGTATTGGCAAGTGTTGATGAACCTCCTTTTTCAGAGGAGGAAATCGCATTTCTATATCAAAAAACAAGAGAAAAAGACTTCACTTGGGAAAAGTTTATTGAAGTATTATTAGTAATTTAGGGGTTTGTGAATAAATAGACATCTCCAGAAAAGAGGGAACAGGGAACAGGGAACAGGGAGGAGGAATTGATAATTTATGGATAATAATTGACTTTACTGTTTATTTTTGGAGATGTCTAATGTAGAATATCATGTCCGGTTGAACAGTTATAAATAATTAGGGAGGAGTCATTTCAGTTATCAGTTATCAGTACCTCTGGCTGAACCATCAGGATTGAAATAATGACCAAGAAAAGAAAAAAAAATCCTTTTAGCCAATCCTCTTATTGATAATAAGAGGTAATAATTAATTATTAATTGTTAATTATTGAAACTCTTGTTTTGGCTAAAAACTTACATTGTTAGGAATTTCATACCTAAAATTAGCAACGCCGTAATTTAATATCCAATGTTGTTAACAACAACAAAAGCTTAAAATTAATCTTCCAATTCCGCCATAGCAATTTTCACTTTTTCCTTACCCTCAGAATTATCCTGTTCCTCAAACAATTTTAAAGCTTTTTCAAAAGATCTTAATGCTTCTCTGTTACGTTCTCTACCTTTAAGAGCTAACCCCATTTTATAATGACCATCTGCATTCTCAGGATTTCTCTTAATTACTTGCCGATACATAATTATTGCTTGTAAATAATCCTGCTGTTCTAAAAGTATCTCTGCAGCAGCAAACCTAGCTTCCAGTAAATCAGGATTAGCATAAGCAGCTCTTTGATAAAATTTCAAAGCACCTTGAATATTATTCTGCGCTTGATAAATTTCCGCAATTTGAAACTGAATATCTCCATTTCGAGGTTCTAGACGAGAGGCTAATTTCAGAGCAGCTAAACCGCCATTAGTATCTCCAGTAGCGAGTAGAGCAGTTCCCAACTTGATTTGTATCCCTGCATCTCTCGGTGATAATTGCACAGCTTGTCGCACTGCTGCCAATGCTTCAGGAAAGCGCTTTTGCTTAAGTAATACTAAACCCATTGCAGCATGAGCTTCAGCATTCTGAGGATTAGACTTAATTGCTACTTGATATGCAACGATCGCCTCATTGTATTTCTCTTGGCGAAACAATGCAGCAGCTAACCCTAAATGAGCATTAATATTATTGCGGTCTAGCAAAGAAGCACGACGATAAGCTTCAATTGCACCCTGATAATTTTCTAATTTGGCCATACTATACCCCAAACCATATTGAAAATTTGCGTTATGAGGATCTATGGCGATCGCCTGTTGATAAAACTGAACTGCTGCTTGGAAATTTTCTTGTAGTGCTTCCAAGTAGGCAATACCGGAATATATTTGTGCATTCTTGGGGTCTAAACGTGCTGCCTGTTGATATATTGTTATGGCAAGTTGATAATTTCCAGCATCCGCTAATTCACGTCCTTGACGTAGTAGTTTATCTAACTTTGAACTCGCAGCTTGATCAGCTTGAGCTAATAATTTGACCCCACAAGTTGGAAAAGTATAGGAGGTGTCATTTGCCTTTTGGTCTATTTGTTGACAAGGAACTCCATAAACAATAGAAGGAATAGTGGCTGTTATTGTGGCCACTATTAGACTATTTAATATTAATATTGTTTGTTTATACACGGCTAGTCTCAAATATTAGGTGTTTATAGAAATTATTAATCATATCACTTTGTTCAGGAATTCCCTAGAAAGTTGGGAATGAAAGTTTCCCAGAAAGCTTTGGCCATTATTGAATTACGCGATCGCGAAAACAACTCAATCACTTCGTCAAATGAATATGTTTTTTTGAAAGCCAATAAAACTTGTAAACCGAAGTAGCGATCGCCAGCCCGGTTTTAATCATCTACTCAACTTCATCCAATAGGTCAAAAGTAAGAGGCTGTTTGTAAAGAATTATGAAGTATTAGTAGCGATATAGCTGCCGCTAGGCTCCGCCAACGCTAACCATTTTAGCATTAAACGAATCATGGAAATATAAACCAAAGCTTCGCTATTGTGAGGATTTTCTTCATAATCTTTAGACAGTTTACGATTACGGCCTAACCAAGCAAAAGTCCTCTCTACCACCCAGCGTCTGGGTAAAACTTTAAACCCTTTTTCAGTTTTGTTAACAATAGCTAATTTCCATCCACAAACCATTGGCACTGATTTCTCTAGTTTTCCTCTATAACCTTGATCTGCCCAAACAATTTTCAGATTCGGAGCATCATATTTAGCTTGAAGAAATACAGACGCGAGCTCCTTCTCTATCCTGTATATTTGCAGTATGTACAACTACACTCACTAACAACCTTTGAGTATCTACCAATATGTGTCGTTTTCTTCCTTTTACCTTTTTACCAGCATCATAACCTCTAATCCCCCTTTTTCAGTCGTTTTTACCGACTGTGAATCAATTATACCCGCCGATGGCTCTTCAGTTCTTCCTTGTTTGATTCTGACTTTTCTTCGTAACGTATCATTGATTTGTTTCCATACTCCACTGCATTGCCAACGATAAAAATAGGTAGCTACGGTCTGCCAAGGTGGTAAATTATGAGGAAGTGCCCGCCATGTACAGCCGTTGTGTACGGGCATTGCACAATCAGGAATGATGAAATCCGAAAATAGATATTTTTGGATAATTCTTTCCTTAATATATGTACAGTTGATAATCTATTATCATTCTTTAATATGCAACCCCTGTGTACGAGGTAGAAAATACCATTAATAACTTCTCTTGTATCGACACTTCGAGACGTACCACCAGAATGGGGTGGAGGAATCAGGGGCCTTAAAATTTCCGACTGTTCATTGGTTAGGTCACCCTTGATAGTTTTTTCTTTCCATAGGAGGGAAAATCATTACAATTATCATTGTCTTACCTTTTGGGTTATGGCGATCAATTTCCCTTACAAAACTTTACAAACAGTCTCTAAAGATTCGGTATTGTTAATTAGACAGTATTTGAGGCCAATATCAATCATCTCACTTGTTAATATTTACAACAACTTGAGCCTGACCAAGGATGAAATTTACTCTTGAGAGATTAAATGATAATGATTGAAAAATTTACTCTTGTTAATTAAAACAGGACTTACGCAAAGACACTACATATAGCGCCTACTAATTTAGGCGATCGCTATAATTTTTTAAGCGATCGCCTAGCCTTGCTGATTCTCCGCCAATTCCATAAAAACTTAAAAAACTGTCATTTTAATTGTCGGATATTTGAGTTCAGATACTAGATATTTGGATAATAATTGATGTTTCAATTGATATATAGTTTGTCCCGTATGGATTTGCTATTTTTTTCAACTGACAATATTTTATATAATTAAAGTCCATTAAAAATCTTCATAAAAAATTAATTTTATACTTAATTAGTATACAATATAATCTACATAAATATCAATCAATTTTTTCAGTTTATAATAATTTTTTTGTGGTTCAGGCGATCGCTTAAAAGATTATAGCGTTGGCGGAGCAAGTGCGGCAGCTACATCCCTAGATTGGCCATACACTATATATAGTGTCTTTGCGTAAGTCCTGTGTAAGAAAAAATACGATCGCCTCTACAAACAATCGGTAGAACTTAAGTATGAAAAAGTTATTATATCATGTTCGGATAATCAGTTATAAATAAAATTTAAGAACTGAGAGTACCGACAGTACCAAATAAATACTGAAATTATCTTGACTTTTCTCCTTCCCTCCTGACTCCTGACTCCTGACTCCTGATAACTCAGAACAGTTATTTATAAGTATTCAACCGAACATGATATTACCCCACATTCTCGCTATTTAGCTAACCAAATCTGTGATAACCATATTAAAGAAGCACTACTGCGGAGCAATTTATCAACACTTGTTTATGATCGCCCCGAGTATACAAAATTAACCAAGTTTTCGATTTATTTGGATTTGGGTTAATGGTCAGAGCTATGCTGCTAGTTAGAACTTATCCACTGAGTCGGTTTGAGTCAGCCGGAGCATTTAAACGTCGATTGGGTTTTGGTCAACACGAAAGGTCGAGTTGTCAGATAGAGGGTTTTAGTAGCGCAGACTCCAGTATTGCCAAAACGGAGTTATACAATTGGAGCCGAACATCTGTGGGTAATAAAAGACTAATTTCTCAAGTTGGTTTAGAGATTCAGGCGAAGTTTAGAAGAGCATTGACTTAATCAAAGAATAACGATATGATAAGTATTTAAGCATACTATTAGGCAGACTGCACTCACCCGTATATGAAATCCATTAGAACTAAGCTCAAACTTAATCACAAGCAGAAAACTCTGATGGCTCAACACGCAGGCTACTCACGTTGGTGTTACAACTGGGGTTTAAGTTTATGGAATGCTGCTTATAAACATGGCTATAAACCTAATGTTTCCTTCGGAATGCTGCGCAAACGTAAGCTAAGAGAGGTTTTTACTAATCACACAAAACCTCTTTATCCCTGGATGAAAAACTTGTCCTCTAGAGTTGATCAATACGCTTTCATCAACTTAGGTGAAGCATTTAAGAGGTTTTTTCAAGGGTTAGGTAAATATCCAAAGTTTAAGAAGAAAGGTAGTTCTGATTCTTTCACAATTGATAATTATCGTATCATAGATTTGAAACTAAGTTGTCTAGATTACAATACTTAAATCCTCATAAAGAGGTGGGTTCTGCTAACTGGAAAAAAGCACAACTAAAGATAGCTAGGCTGCAAGAAAAGTAGCAAACATCCGTAATAACGCACTTCATAAATTGACAACATACTTAGCCAAAAATTACGGCACAATTGTCATTGAAGATTTGAATGTTCAAGGTATGTTGGCTAACCATAAGCTAGCTAAATCAGTTAGCAGATAGTGATTTTACGAATTCAGGCGACAGCTAAAATACAAGTGCGAATGGTACGGTTGCGATCTGGTAGTAGCAGAAAGATTTTTTCCATCATCAAAGACTTGTTCTAACTGCGGTCACGTCCAAGAAATGCCATTAAATCTGAGAACTTATGATTGCCCAGAATGTGGGTTGTCAATAGACAGAGATTTAAACGCCAGTATTAATTTGAGAGATGCGGTCGGCTTGACCGTTTCGGCTGTCGCCGACATGAAAATGCTTGTGGATGAGTAACCGCCGACGGTAGGGACGTTGCATGCAACGTCCGTACAGCAAGAAGTAAACATTAAAATGTCGCGCTTATGACGTTTTATGTCGGTTTTATGAAGCAGTACAAGGTAAACTTAAATAGCAAGTCCGAAAAACAGGAAAAAGGCCAAACCGGAAAGTTTACCAACTTAGTCCACAGAAGAACTGTGGCTTTTACTCTGAGGAGATTATTTCCTCTATTAAAATCTAATTGTGTTGATTAGTTTTCTGTTTTAACCTAGTAAAGTAATAGATCAAAGCGCTCATGCAACTTGTTAATAGGTTACATTTCAATAACCTGCGGGGGGATTTATTGGGCGGTATGACCGCTGCAATTGTGGCACTGCCTTTAGCTTTAGCCTTCGGGGTATCCTCCGGTGCTGGTGCAATAACTGGTCTTTACGGTGCCATCTTCGTTGGTTTTTTTGCAGCTCTGTGTGGAGGCACACCTTCGCAAATTACTGGTCCAACTGGTCCCATGACCGTTATCATGGCAACTGTATTTAGCACTTTAATCGCTAAGAATCCAGATTTAGGTCTGGAGATGGCATTTACTGTTGTTATGCTTGGCGGACTATTCCAGATACTCTTTGGAGTCCTGCAACTCGGAAAATATATCGTTCTGATACCCTACGCCGTAATCTCAGGATTTATGTCAGGAGTCGGCGTAATAATTATCTTGATTCAGGTCGGTCCATTTCTCGGTCATCCTGGCTCCGCGAATGTAGTTGAATCAGTTAGCAAAATCCCATACTTCTTCACCAATCTCCATCCGGTTGCAACTGCGCTAGGAATTCTCACACTGATAATTCTTTTCCTGACACCGCGCAGAGTAACTGCATTCATCCCGTCCCCACTCCTAGCATTAGTAATAGGAACTTTAATTTCAGTATTCTTGCTGCGAGATAGTAATTTGATACTCATTGGAGAAATTCCCACTGGTTTGCCAAAACCACACTTGCCAATATTTACCTTAGAGCAAATGAAGACTATGCTCGTAAATGGTTTGATGCTGGGAACTCTAGGGGCTATAGACTCCCTGCTTACCTCCTTGGTTGCTGACAACATTACTCACACTAATCACGACTCCGAGCGCGAATTAATTGGTCAGGGGATCGGAAATATAGTGTCTGGACTCTTTGGTGGATTACCAGGAGCGGGAGCAACCATGCGAACTGTCATCAATGTTCATGTTGGTGGAAGAACACCCCTATCAGGTATTACTCATTCAGTTATTTTACTATTTATTCTCTTGTGGGCTGGAAAACTGACCGAAGTCATACCCCAAGCTATCCTCGCAGGTATCTTACTCAAAGTCGGAATTGACATTATCGACTGGGAATTCCTCAAACGAGCGCATAAGTTATCACTCAAAGCTGCTGGCATTATGTACAGTGTACTATTGCTAACTGTCTTTGTCGATCTGATTACTGCAGTCGCCATTGGTGTATTCATTGCCAATCTCTTGACGGTCAAACGCCTTAGTGACCTTCAAGTTGACGAAGTTAAGGCTATAGTTGAACCCCATGATCAGGCTCCCTTAAGCCATGAAGAAAAACAACTCCTTCAGAAAGCTAGAGGTCGCCTCCTTTTGCTACATCTCGGTGGACCGATGAGTTTTGGGGCTGCCAAGGCTATCTCTGGACAGATGGGGATGGTAGAAAAGTATGATGTTCTGATTCTCGACCTCAGCGATGTTTCTTATATTGGGATTACTATGTCTCTAGCTATTGAGAATATGGTCAAAGAAGCACGTCGAAAATATCGTGAAGTGTTCTTTGTTGGTTCATCTGGTCAGGTCAAAGCCAGACTCAAAAACTTAAATATCTGGAATATTTTAGCTCCCCAAAACCTAGTAGCGACAAGGATTGAAGCTCTGCAAAACGCGCTTACTATCTTGGATGAACACTACAAAGTTTAACACTCAATAATTTAAGGTTTAGTTACTATATCAAGTTCGTTGAATCAGCGGTCAAAAAAAGTTCTTATTTCTATTTCTATACTGCTCAACTCTCCCCTCTATTTCACCTTCTCTGAATAAAAACCTCGCCCTTAAGGGCGAGGTTTTTATTCAGAATCTAGAAAAATCTTACGGTCATTCAGCAACCGTTCTACTGAAATTAGCCAAAGTTACCCAAAATCTATTTTGATATTTGAAGTTTAGTTTTCTGCTTATGTGAAAATCATCGACCGAAGTATGTCATATTACTCTTTCCACAGACTTGAGAACAGTAGGAAATCCACCTACTCATCAGTTATATTTACTCAATAGTGACAGCAACAAAAAAACCTTAGTCTTTAGCAAACACAGGAGCAGATTCGATTTGCCGATCGTCTTCCCCTTCATGGTGTTCAGCAAATGAACCTTCTGGTTCTTTCAAGAAGAAAGCACAGAAAAATGCTACAATCATTGCCATGACTCCGAGAACTTCAAAGAAAATTTTATTACCAACAGCACCTTCGGGCAACAAACTAAATAAAGTGAGATAAACCACTGCACCCACGTTACCATAAGCACCAACATTACCAGCAATCTGACCAGTCACTCGCCGTTTCACGAGGGGAACTATAGCAAAAGTAGAACCTTCAGCAGCTTGGACAAAGAAAGAACAAAGCATTGTCAGCAATACAGCAGCAGGTAGCCACCAACCTTCATCTACATGACCAAATGTTAGATAACCGATCCCCATCCCAGCAGTCAATACTGTCATTGTTAACTTACGACTACCGAGCTTATCAGATATTAAACCACCACCGGGACGAGATGCCAAATTCATAAAAGCATAACTAGCAGCAATCATCCCTGCCATTGCCTTACTCAGACCAAAAGTATTTTCAAAGAAAGCAGGGAGCATAGAAACTACTGCTAACTCAGAGCCAAAATTCACAAAATAAGTTAACTCTAAAATTGCTACCTGGGAGAATTTATAGCGATCGCTAGGGGGATAGCGTTTTTCTCCAGCAATTAGCTCTTTATTAGTTGCCCAACAGTTATAAGCTTGGAAAGCATACAAACCTAATAGCAGTAACCAGACAATATAAAGTTGACCAGGGGATAAGAAACCTACTTTACTCAACCGCCAAGCTAACAAACAGAGAACTCCTGTTAAAGGAAGATTCATCACCAGGAGGAAAATAAAATCACTTTGGGTGGTAACTTCTAAACCTCTAGCACGTTTTGGTTTCTGATAAACCTTGCCTGGGGGTGTATCTTGAACATTAAAGAAATAAAACACACCATAAAGTGCAGCAATGATACCTGTCAGAGCGATCGATAACCGCCAGTTCAATACATCACCGGAACCAAAAGTTAACCAAGCAGCTATAGTTGGCAGTGTAAAAGCAGCACCAGCAGAACCAAAGTTACCCCAACCCCCATAGATACCTTCTGCCAAACCTATTTCTTTAGGTGGGAACCATTCAGCTACCATGCGGATACCAATAACAAAACCAGCACCAACAATACTTAATGCTAAACGAGCAATCACCAACTGGCTAAAGTTTTGAGCAAGAGCAAAACCGATACAGGGAATAGCTGCATACATCAGTAAGAGTGAATAGGTAATTCTTGGTCCGTATTTATCTAGCAACATTCCGATAATAATTCGGGCAGGTACTGTGAGTGCAACGTTACAGATGGCAATAGTTCTGATTTGAGAAGTTTCTAAACCAAAGTCTGCTTTTAATGATGTTGCTAATGGTGCTAAGTTAAACCAAACAACAAAGGAGAGAAAAAAGGCAAACCAGGTTAAATGGAGGATACGGTAACGACCGCGAAAAGACCAGAGTTCTGTTAACATATTTTATTTGATTAGGATTATGCTTATGTTCTGTTTATCAATTTATAAAGGTTAGCGCTAGTAGTCTGTCTAGTTAATTTTTAAGTGTTGATAATATGTTTCGACTTTTGCCAACATATTTGTTCAGCATTCGGTAGGAAAACGTGAAGCGTGGTCTTAGCCATAACATATCGCTCACACGTACGCGGAGCAGAGTGTTCCCACTGGGCAACAATTGAATCAGGATAGGTGCGTGCGTCAGTCTTGATTTATGGCTGTTTTCATTAAAATAGACCAATTATCAGGTCTGTTACTTATCAAGCTTGACGCATACTTATATTTTTTCTTTACTGTACCTTTGTGAAAACCGCTATAATTTTTGGAGGGCGTTATACTCTCACTTTTCATCTTGCGGAGCAGAACATACCGTTCTACTGAACTTAGCCAAACGATGCTTTTAGCTTTGGAGTCTAGTTTCCTGTTTCGTCGAGAAGCACTGACCGCAGTCTGTTACCTTATTCTCAAGAGCAGGCTTAACATCGGTGGGAACTCTACCTACTGATGTACATAGTTTTCCAGATTTTCTCACAGTCTAGATTTTAGCTGTATAACGCACCTTACACTAATCCTATCAGCTTGAAAATCCCTAACATGAACATCTAAGACTTATTCAGCTACCCATTGGTTAACTTGAAGTACACCATTGGGAGTTAGTAGCACTAAAAATTCTGCTGTTGGTTTGTTAGCATCAGTAGTGCTAGAGTTAGTCAATTTTGCTAAAGGAGTTTCTGCAATATACTCGGAAGCTGCTTTATTGATATGTTCATACTTGGCAATCATTCCTGCGGAGTTCATTGTGACTCGATAGGCTAAATTTTCAGAAAAAGTTGGATATTGTTGCCATGCTTTGTCAATCTGGTTGTACAGTATCGAGCTTAATTTCTCAAGAGTATTTGAGTTAGTAATTTTTGGTGCTGCTTGAGTTTCTGGAACTGCCATAGTTACTTCAGTTTCTATCGGTGCAGTTTCTGCAGGTACTGTATTGACTGATGAGACTGACTGGGTAGTATCAACCACTGGAGAAACGGCCGAAGTTGATGCGATAACAGTAGATTTTGATGTGGATGTGTTGGCTACAATAGGAGCAGTATCAGTAGTGGATGTAGCAACAGTAGTTTCTGCTTGTTGTTGAGCATATTCTGTTAGAGAGCGCTGCCAACTATTGGCATAAAAACCAGCAAATAGTGTTAACCCAATTACAGATATAATCTTCAAACCTAGAGATTTTGCGGTTTCGGATGAATTGTTAGAACTATTAACTGTAGTAGACATTGTTGAGATTCTCCTTGTTGTAAAAATGTTGTGTTTTGAGTGTAATAAATTTTAGCTGTGAGACTAAATTTGAGAAGCGCTATATAAAGTCAAGACTAAACTTGATTACAGAAGTTGCTAATTTCCCTCTTTGTTTTTTGCGTGACTAATTAAGCTTCTCCGGTCTTTTTTGCAAGATTTATGATAGATTTTCTAGATACCCTTGCTCTAAAATTTACTTTGGTTGAGCACCAAAATTTTCAATTAACAAATTCCGTAATATTGGTTTAAGGTCTTCACAAGGAATACCTTTTTGGACACAACTGCCAAGTTGAGCATCCTTACCAACTTTACCACCCATGTACAAATCAACACCCTCAACCATTTTCCCATCTTTGCGAGCTTTAGTACCCATGAGACCAATTTCTGCAACCTGGGGTTGTCCGCAGGAGTTGGGGCAACCAGTCCAATGAATGCGTACTGCTTTTGGCATTGATAGTTCGGTTTCTAGTTCTTTGGCTATTGCCAAGGCGCGATTTTTTGTTTCAACCAGAGCAAAGTTACAAAACTGTGCCCCTGTGCATGAAACTAAGGCCCTAGTTAATGGTTGAGGATTAATAGAAAACTTTTCTAGAAGGGGTTCAGCTAGAAATGCTTCCAGTCGAGAGTCAGGAATATTAGGAATGATAACATTTTGTTCAACGGTCAAACGGATTTCTCCATTACCATAAACTTCAGCTAAACGAGCTAGGTCAAACATATCGGCAGCATAGAATCTGCCAACAGGAATATTTAATCCTACGTAGTTTAACCCTGGTTGTTTTTGTTTGTCAACCCCGATGTGGTCGCGCTTTTCCCAGATAATTTCGTCTTTGAGTGCTTCTGTTTCTAGAGTTTGCCCCATTTGTTGCTCAACTTCTATGCGGAACTTTTCGAGTCCCCACTCGTCAATGAGCCACATTAACCTTGATTTTTGCCGATTTCCCCGGAGTCCGTTATCGCGGTAAACTTCTAAAATGGCCCGGCAAAGGGCAACGACTCGATCTGGTTCTACCCAAACATTTAGAGGTATAGCGGCTTCGCACCGTTTAGCAGAGAAAAAGCCACCCACTAGAACGTTGAAACCAAATTGCTCATTTTTGTAGGCAGGAATAAAGGCAATGTCATTGATTTCCGCGTGAACTGAATTATCACGACATCCAGCGATCGCTATATTGAATTTTCGTGGTAGATTAGTAAATTCAGGGTTGCCTTTGCTATTACCAGTAATCATGTCTTGGACTTGCTGTACTAACTCACGGGTGTCGTAGAGTTCGTCAGCATCAATGCCAGCAACTGGGGAACCTGTAATATTTCGGACGTTATCCATGCCAGATTGAACACTGGTTAAACCAACTCGTTCAAATTTATTGAAGATGTCTGGAATGTCTTCAATTCTAATTCCTCGCAGTTGTAGATTTTGTCTGGTAGTAATGTCAGCATTACCGTCTTCGCCGTAGCGTTGGACTATTTCTGCTAAAACTCCCATTTGTTGACTAGTAATAATTCCATTAGGCATACGCATCCTTAACATAAATTTGCCTGGAGTCACAGGTCGAAAGAATACACCCAACCATTTGAGTCTGTGGTTACGGTCTGTTTCGTCTATTGCTTCCCAACCTATTCTGGCAAAATGTTCTATTTCTGTTTTTACTGCTAGACCATCTTTTTCTGCTTTAAATTTTTCAAACTTATTTAGTTTTGTTTGGCGTTCTATAGTGCCTGTCATCTATATTTTATTTCCTTAATTTACAGACTTTTATTTCCAGATCAAAACCTAATTTTAGGTCTAGTTTTGAGTTAATTGCTTGGTTTTTTTGAGATGTTTACTAGGATAAAAAACTTTTTTAAGAAATTATATGTTTTCTGAGCATATCTGTTTAACTAATTTTATTTTAATTCGTTGTTGACTAATTTAGAGGAAGGCAAATAAATAATTCGTAGCTTATATTACTAAATGTTTATTTTTATGAATTTTATGTATTTTAAAAATGCGTTTATTGCATAATGTTGGGAATATATATAACCAGACTTTAGCAAAAAGTAATTTAAAAATAGTATCAAAAGATTACACAGCAAGAGTTTAAGCTCAAATCATCCTATTTATGCCTAAGTTTGAGCCATTTTTAGTCTTTTGAGGTATTTTCCTTACCCCGATTGACTTTAAAGCCATTTTTGTTATGAAAAATCTCAAAGTCCCGCTATTTTACCAGGGGAATATGGGTCGGATATCGTCGGTTTAATTTTTGACAATGGTTGTAAGCATTCAGCTATCAGCTTTTTAATAAATGATATCAAATCCGGTAGCATTGGTATAATTAGATAGTTAATCTAGGAGTCAGGAGTCAGGAGAAAAGAGAATTTAGAAAGATTTGCTCTTTACTGAAGATGAAAATTTTTTGATACTGAATTAAGCGGATTTGATATAGAACCTATTTGGGATCTTTTTTTGTTTTGGCGTTCAGGCGATCGCCAATCTCTTAAGCATAAGTCTAACAAAACAAAGATTAATCTTGGTGGTGGCATTCTCAAGAGTTCTTTCAAAGTTTTTGACTAAACTCTTACATCTTTCCATCCAAGAATTAGTTCTTTCAATGACCCATCGAGCTTTGACGGGTACAAAACCCCTTTGTCCCTGCTTCTTCTTCTCAACTTTTGAGGGCTTAGGTGAGAGCTTAAACCGAATCTTGGTCATAATCGCTGGATAAATTTTTTTCAACTCAATCGTTAATTTTTCCGGGTGATATCCGTTATCAAGAAGAATAGTGATTTTAGGAATATTGACAGGTTTAGATTTGAAGTAATCAATATTGTCAGACAACATTTCAATTAATCCCACATCATCAGAGACTGATGCTTTAGTACAATGAGCAAAAAAAGGAAAACCGAGGCTATCTACTGCTAGATGCCGCTTGATTCCATTAGTACTCTTGTAAAAGCAGAATCCTTTCGACTCTGTACTCGCATTACAAGTATTTTTGACAGATAAGTGAGTCAATGATGATTAAAGTTGTCCATTTAGCTTTTTTTTTAACCTTTTGACGCAGTTGTCCATGTAAAACATCTCTAATCTTCTCAATTACCCCTTAATCTCGCCATTGTTTGTAGTGCCAAAATACCGTCGAATAAGCAGGTAAATCCTTGGGTAAATCACACCAGTTACAGCCATTCTTAAGTTGGTAGAGAACACCATCCAATATTTCTCTTTTAGTCCATTTGGGGGGTTTAGTTCTTTTCTTTTTGGGTAACAGGGGTTCAATTAGAACCCACTCCTCATCTGTCAAGCTACTAGAGTATGGCATTTTCTATCCATTATAGTCTTTCAGAAAGATCCCAAATGGCTTCTATAAAGCAAGTATTCGTTTAACCTCTAGTAAATTTTTAACCAGAGATTCGTCTAGTCTAAGCTTTGATTAAATTCAGGTCGCGAGCAAGTAAAAGATGATACTCAAGCTCACTGGTTGAAACCATAGCAATTGTCATAGTTCTGCATCTCCATTTCTACCACATCCTTCTGCAATATTTGCAGGAATTGAAGCACAAGAACGATGAGCTTGAGTTGTCAACCCATACAATTCTGTGGCGGGAAATGTAGATTTAGCTCGCACTTACTGTTAAGGTTAACTGATAAGCTCTTACCCATTCTTTTAATTCTTTGAAATCTCTCAATTGCTTTTTCCTCCTTTAAAGGTAATGAAACTGATAGCTGATAGCTGACTGCTGAATGCTTACCAATGGTTCTAGCTTGTTCTACTGGAGCGATCGCATCCCTACTAAACTACGGCAAAATGTGGCTGACGAAAGTAAGGTGGTGGAAAAAGCACAAGCAGGCGAGTTTACAGCGGTTTTCATAATTAGTAGACCACAGTAGAGAAGTTCCATCGAACTTCCCTACAAGGTTTTGGTTGTGACGTGAGGTCATGTATCAGCAAAAGCGCTGTATTGTTTATCTGCTTTAATTTTGGTCCATGGCGTTGGGACGGTCGCTTTGTTCGAGCCATATTAGGTCTATAATATAACCTTATTAGATATAGCACTACAAAAAAGTGTTGGGAAATTAATAAAATTGAAATCCTTTACAACCAATACTTTTGACTTAAGCTGAATGCTGAATGCTTAAAGCTATATCTTTGAAAACTTGCTATCTACCTAAATAACTCCACCCCATCCCTCCCATCAATATCTTGCACATAAACCTTCACCTGCTCCTCCTTAGCAGTAGGTAATTTTTTACCTGTAAAATCTGGATGAATAGGCAACTCCCGATGACCCCTATCCACCAAAACAACTAATCTAATTACTTCTGGGCGACCATACTCCACAACTGCATTCAAAGCAGCTCGTACTGTTCGACCTTTATAAATCACATCATCAACTAACACCACAATCTTACCAGTAATATCCACAGGAATTTCTGTTTTAGCTGGTGTTCGCATTCCCACTTGATACAAGTCATCGCGATAAAAAGTAATATCCAATGCTCCCACAGGTACCTTAACTTGTTCTAGTAATTCAATTTGATTTGCCAAAATTTTTGCTAGTGGAACTCCTCTGGTATGAATACCTAATAATACCAGTTGAGATAAATCTCCTGACTTTTCAATTACTTGGGAAGCTAGACGAGTAACAGTACGTCGTAACTCCTTTGCTGATAAAATTTCTACTGTATTGCTCATTTATTTACCCACCACAAATAACAGATAAAAAACAATCCCAACCATATTAAAAAGCAGTACCGAGTTAACCGTAATGCTCGATCGATCGTTTCTGGTGTAATTGGATGAGTGGCGTCTCCCAATAGTGGTTTATTTTTAACCACCCCCTTGTAAGAATTTGCACCACCCATTTGCACCCCTAATGTTGCAGCATAAGCACACTCACTCCAACCAGCATTAGGACTTGGGTCTTTCACTGCATCCCTTTGACATATTCTCCAAACGTATAGAGGTTTGCCAGAGAGAAATGCTATAGTCAGCACATTTAACCTACAAGGTAGCCAGGTTAAAACGTCTTCTAGTTTCGCACTAAACCATCCTAGATCGGTATAGGGTGCTTCTTTATAGCCTACCATTGAGTCTAATGTACTGGCAGCTTTGTAAGCAAAGGCCAAAGGTACACTGCCTACATTAGGTATTATTGCTCCTACTAAAGCATAAAATAATGGTGCTATTACTCCATCTGTAGCATTTTCTGTGACTGTTTCTAAAACTGCACGAAATATTTCTGAAATTGATAAGTTTTCTGTATCTCTACCTACATATAAACTTAATTTTTGACGTGCTTGAATTAAATTACCATTTACGACAGGTTGAAGTACGTCTTTAGCTGCGGCATTTAAACTTTTACCAGCAAAACAGCTAGCTAATAGAATGCTCTCTAATATTACTGTGAATAAAGGAAATTGGACAAAATTTATTCGTAAAGCTTGAAAAATTAACCAACTGATAATTCCACTACCGAAAACAAGAGCTACTGCCAATAAAATACCTAGCAATCTCAGTATAAGTGCAGGGAGGTTCTCTCTACGATGTTTACTGAGTTGAAAAATCAGTTGAGTGTAATGAGTAATTATCCAACCCATGACCTTGACAGGATGTGGCCAACTCCAAGGATCGCCAATCAAATAATCTAAGCAAGCAGCTATAAAAACAACAATGAAGCTATAGTTATAAGTCACAGAAATTAAATAATTATAAATTTGTTTTAGTGAATAATCATTGTCAATCATCTAAATGCCGATCAACTTTCACAACTTTATAGTCAAGCTATCAAAAACTAAACAACAAAACTTGTTTCTTCTCCTACTACAGCTTGCCAACTACGGACATCGTAGTATAAGTCTTCTAGGGAAATATTGTAAAGAGCTTCAGAAAGTTTTTTATGTAGTCGATGCCAGATAGAATAAGTAACCCAGTCTTCTGCCTGGTTAGTATCAGGAGCATATCGAGGCAAAGGTTCGATTCTTTCACCAACAGATTCTAGTATTTCTCCTAGAGATATTTGAGCTGGTAATTTAGCTAGTTGATATCCACCTTGAGCGCCACGAAATGATACAACTAAACCTGCACGACGCATATCTATTAATAACTTTTCAAGATAGGCTAGAGGTATGTCTTGACGTAGTGCTATTTCTTTGACAGATACTGGAGTATTACTTTGTTGTAAGCTTAAATCTAAAAGTGCCTTAACACTGTAATGTCCACGAGTAGTTAACTTCATTGTATTGTTATTAATTAAAAGAGGCTAAAGTAATTTATAGCTGCAACTATATCAAATGGCCATTCAACTAAACTCCTTAATAGTTAATAGTTGATAGTTCAATGCTGATATTACATACTATATAGATGATTGCTGAGTGTAATAAATTTCTATTCTTAGATTATTGTCTGAAAAATTTAATCAAATATGTGAATTTTTCACATAATTAGTGTAATATAGTTTTACAAGCAAATATCAAGCTATTGTTTCTTGGAAGTTAAACAAGCTAAGACAAAAGTTGATAACTGTAGTAAAGTGTTATAGGACTAAAAACATGGGTAAAAAGAAAAATCCTGAACCCTTACAAGGGAAAGAATTACTTGAAAAAGTCAAAGAGTTAGATAAAAAAAGTAAAGAAGAGAAAGCTAGAGAATGTGGCTACTACACTGTTACTAAAAGTGGTGTTGAACGAGTCAACATGATGAAGTTTTTGAATGCCTTGATTGATGCTGAGGGTATTGAGTTAGATGGAAAACAAAATGGTAATGGACGTGGCGGACGTTCTGCTAGTTATAAGATTAGTGTACAATCCAATGGTAATTTATTAATTGGTGCTGCTTATACTAAACAAATGGATTTACAGCCTGGAGATGAGTTTGAAATTTCCTTGGGACGTAAACATATTCATTTGCGTCAAGTAGAGGCAGAGGCAGAAGAAGAAGAGGAAGAAGAAGAAGAAGCAGTATCAGCAGGAACATTTTAAGTTAAGGCTACATAATTCACATATTTACCGAAAAGCAAGATTGAAATCCCTGTCTCTTTCAGAGCAGGGATAAAAACAAGCAAGCAATTTTTGCTTGAGCTGCTGAATGCTTTCCTTTATTAATAATTAACGAAAGCAAGGCAGAATTAGCTTTTGCACAATGAATATTTGCTAGTAGAAGTGAAATTTATGACGGTTATTAGCTTCCTCGCCGGAGTTACCCCACATCTTTGTAGCGCAGTTATTCCGCAAAAGGCAAGAAGCAAACGCCAGTATCAGTGTGGAATTAATTCTGGTCGAGGATGTGTTTCAATTACAATGAAGATAGAGAAGAAGCTGAAAATACTCTCCCTAATACCAAATTCAAAAAAGGTAGTTACATCCTAATCTATTATTTATTCCTATATTGATATTGAAAAATTAGATGGTTTGCATAAATTAGAATTGTCGCTAAATAAATGGAAAAAATCGCTCAAATTAAAACACAGCAGTAATTCCAGACGTTTTAAATTTGGAATAGCTAAAATTCTTACTTGAGTTGGGTTTGCCAGTTTTTTTTAGTTATAAAGCGACAAGTCTATTGTTTGTCAAAATTCAGCCTTTTTGTTCTCTTTATTAATATATTTCATTTGTAAGAGGTAAGCGAATGCTGAGGTAGTCAAGCTGTCAAAGGAATGAGCTTGAATAGATTAGGATTAGTCTCATTCCCGTTATACTTAATTTAGTAAGTTTTTTAATTTGTAAATTAGACATCTCCAAAAATAAAAAGTAAAGTCAATTATTATCCATAAATTATCAATTCCTCCTCCCTATTCCCTGTTCCCTGTTCCCTGTTCCCTGTTCCCTCTTTTCTGGAGATGTCTATTGCTCGGCTATTAACTATAGTCATCAAAAACTAAAACTAGGAAACTGTGACAGAACCCAGTAATCTTTCCATAATTGTTTGAGTACGTTTTCCCCCTGCTGTTATCAAGCGATGGGAAAGCACATAAGGAACAAGAAACTTCACATCATCAGGAATAGCATAATCTCTTCCCGTGAGAAAGCCTAAAGCTTGAGTTGCTCGGTGCAAAGCAACCGTTCCACGAGGACTAACACCTAGTGTAATTTCTTCATCTTCCCTTGTTGCTCTAACTAAGCTGAGAATATATTTTTGCAAAAACTCATTTACTTTTACCAAACTGCACAAACGACGTAACTCTTGTACTTCCTCCAAAGTAATGCAAGCTTTTAGTGTACTGACCCCTGAACCTTCAGAGATTCTTTGTAGCATCTGAAGTTCTTCCGACTCTGTAGGATAGCCTAATGTCAGAGATAAAGTAAAACGATCCATTTGTGCTTCTGGCAGTGGAAATGTACCTTGATACTCAATTGGGTTCTGAGTTGCAATGACAAAAAATGGGTCAGGAACAGAACGTGAAACCCCATCTACAGTAACTTGTTTTTCTTCCATTACTTCCAATAGAGCAGATTGAGTACGGGGTGTTGCACGATTAATTTCATCTGTCAATAGTACGTTGGCAAACACCGGACCGGGTAGAAATTCAAATTCCCCACTACGAGGGTTCCAAATATTAGTACCAGTAATATCGGTAGGTAGTAAGTCAGGAGTACATTGAATTCGCTGAAACTTTCCAGCGATCGAATAAGCTAGAGATTTCGCTAGTAAGGTTTTACCTACACCGGGAACATCTTCTAAAAGAACATGACCTCCTGAAAGTAATGCTACTAATACTAATGTGATGGCATGTTCTTTACCAACAATAGTCTGACTGAGATTTTGTTTCAGTTTTTCAATACTTTCTTTCATAAAATTATTATTTGCTGTATGTTTTGATGGAAACAAATAAACCCGTATTCTCTCCTCCGCTATATTTTTATTTCAACCCTGTCCTACCCGGCGAGGTCTTTAAGTACAGCTTCATAAAGAAATAGTATTAGGTGGTAGATGGTAGGTTTTAGGTAGTCAGTAAATCTTCATATTCCAACATTATAAATTAGCTTCCCAACCATGATAGCTCGTTATTTGTAAAATTATTTTTTCATGCATGGTATTATTTATTATTCTCAAACTAAATCAAGTCTTAAGTAGCAGATTATTTATCAAAATACTTTCCACAAAATAGTTTTTATTGAGCTACTACCTAATATTCTTAACCGAACACTTCTAGGATGATAAATTATAGGGATATATTTGTATTAACACTACTATTTTCATTAATAAATAACAAATGCAATTTGATTATAGGTCAAATAGCCATGACCATAAATGAAGTTTTAACAGATTACATAATTAGCTAAGTTATCAAGATTTTTAGATTGCCAAGATCAATTATCTATACTCAGTCCAAAATCGATGTCATCTCTTGATAATATATCTTTCAGCTAATAACATTATTGTCGGTTAGACTTCAACTCGGTTAATCTTTTCCGTTTTTATTTTTGACCAACTCACTCCGTAAATTCGAGAGCAAAAGGAGGTAATAATAGCTATTAAGTCTTCTATCAATTCATCTTGTTTTTTCTCACTTTGATTAACAAATTCAACTTTTTTGTCTAGTTCTTTTAACAAAATTTCTAGATAATTAGTGCCGAATTTTGCTAGAGGATCTTTGTGTTCAATAATCAATACATTATAGTCTGGGTCAACTATAGCGTTTCTCAGTAAGCAAATTTTGTGAACTCAGCACTACCACCATTGCGCTTTTTCTTAAAAGTTAGGATATTTAGCGCGTCCACTAAAAAAGTTAGTGAAAGCAGTCTGTAAATGTCTCAAACCTTGTTGTAATGGTACACTGCTAACTTCTGCTAGAAAATCTAAATCTTCCTGCTTTTTCCAGTTGGTAAGCATAGCTGAAGTTTGAGCATATCCCACCCGTTCCTGTCTCTCATACCAAACTTGAGTTCTAGCAGCTAAAGCTTTTTTGTATATGAGCCGCACACAACCCAACGTCCTGAGCAACAGATTTTCCTGCTCTGGAGTAGGGTAAAATCTAAATTTGTATGCTTTATCAACCATCTACTATTTACTGTCAACATTTACATTTTCACAAATTATATGTGAAAGCACAATATTGATTGGCATTCATCCCGACGCTTCCTTACAGGAAAGCGCGGGTATAAATGCCAACATTTTGATAAATCAAGCTATCAAGTCAGACTTTGAATTATCTTCATCAGTTCTGATAATCGTGCCGGATGGCAATTTATAACCTGTCAAATCTCCTTGTTTCAAGCACCTCCAGGTTTTTTGATAACTTATTTCTATTTTTTTAGCATAGTCTTAAAGTTTCATGTCTATAAATTTAACATGAATGACTATATTTGACTATTTTATTAAAGATATCAGCGCGATCGCTGTGCAAATCATAAAAAGCATAAATCAAATTGTGATTAACTTCAAAATATAAAAGGAATAGGATTAATTCCCATCCCTTGAATTGAATTTGATTTGATTAATAGATTTTAGTAGTCACGAGAGGAGCGGTCTCTTCTACCGCCACCACCGCCGCCACCGCGTCGGTCTTCTCGTGGCCTGGCCTTATTAACCTTGAGATTACGTCCCATCCATTCAGCACCATCAAGTGCTTGAATGGCAGCTTCTTCTTCTTCTTCAGTCTCCATTTCTACAAAAGCAAAGCCCCGAGGGCGACCGGTTTCACGGTCACTAGGAACTTGAACTCGCTTCACAGTACCATATTCAGCAAAGACATCCTTTATATCTTCATCTGTTGCATCGTAGGAAAGGTTCCCAACGTAAACTGACATAATTGACCTCCAAAATAGGAATGTAATGTAGAGAGATTTCGGAAGGCCAGCAATGCCAGATGAAACATCATCAAAAAGCTCATCACTCAAAGCAAAAACTGCAACCTATACCTATTCTCAAACTAGATTCTATCATAGAGAGTTTTGGTTAATAATTATACAAATTATAACTTTCCTCCGACTGAAAATAGGCAGTAAAGTGTTTTAGATTTTAGCTTTATAAAAGTTCCATTAAACCTCTGGACTAAATTCTCAGTCAAATCTTGCAACTCAAATTTAGGACTGCTATATTTTTTCAGTTTTTCATAATTATCATAATCATGCTCTAGAAATAATTGATTCCAAATGAATAATAAATTAAATTCAGGCAAAATCAACTCATTACTAAATTATTTTCCCTTGACACAATACCATTTTTTTTACCTTACAAAAAACAAGGTTGACAGTAATATGTTCAAATGAGGATGAAAACTAACTCTAGATTTTAATTTATCAAACCAATTTGATAAATTTTTGCTACAAATTATTAGAAGTTAGGAACCAGATAGGGTCGCCGTCGGATTGGCGATGTACAGGATTCAGGAGTTATTATATCATGTCCGCTTGAATAGTTATAAATAAAGAGGGAGGAGTCAGGAGGGAAGAGGGGGAAAAAGAAGGTATAAACAGGAGAAAGTTTTTTGATCGCGGAGCGGAACGAAGTTCTATCCCTAATTATCTGGACATGATATAATTTACCAATCAGAAGGCATGGCTTCTAACGATTCCTCTTTAACATTTTTTATCTGTTTTTTTGTCTATTGACAGCTATTAAGTATTTTTTCATCACCAATCTCAGGGTTAATTTTTCATCTGACTGATAACTGAATCCTTACATGACATACATCAAAAATTAAGTTCTTTAATCACTCAATTTATCTATAACATTATTTTTTGAAAATGCTATAATTTAGTCTTTTGAGGTTAAAAGTAAGGATAATAGCTATAACTACTACTAAAAGCTAGTAGTAGTCCATCAGAACTTTTTCTTTGGTCAACTAAGAAGAAACGAAGTAACCGAGATTTATCACATTGGGTAGATCGGCGAATAACTCGGTCTATGGATAAGCGGGGAACTATCAAAATTATATAGTTTGATTTGTAAGTATACTTCTAGCAATTCTACAATCTTCATGTATTTTAGCTTTCAGTAAATCTAGAGAAGCAAATTTTTGTTCGGGTCGCAAAAACTCTATTAAATTTACAGTTAAAGTTTGACCATATAAATCTCCAGACCAGTCTAATAAGTGAACTTCTACAGTTGGCTGTAAACCATTTAATGTAGGGCGACAACCAACATTCATCACACCTAAGTAGGGGCGATCGCCAGAAAATATTTCTTGGGGTTGCTTCTGTCGAGAAAAATAGACTTCTACAGCATAAACCCCAAAACGAGGCAAAAATTTTTGTGGTGGTAGCTGAAGATTTGCTGTAGGAAATCCTAATGTTCTACCTAATTGTTGCCCCTGGACTACTTGACCAACTAAACTGTAGGGGCGACCTAACAAACGATTTGATTTCTTCAGGTCTCCTTCTTCTAAAGCTTTACGAATTATAGAACTGCTAATACGTTCTCCATTTTCACAAGTATATAGAGGTACAATTGTTACACCTATATTGTAATTAGCAGCGATCGCCTGTAAATCTTTTGCATCTCCTGATCTCTTGCGTCCAAAACGGAAATCCCATCCTACACTTACTCTATCTGCTTGTAAGTGTTTTACCAGAATTTCTTCTACAAATTGAATAGGAGTTAAATCTGCCAATTCTTGATTAAATGGCAATAATACCACTTGTTCAACTCCAATTTGTTGGAAAAGAGCTAATTTTTCTGCTATTGGAGCCAACAATTTTTTTGGTTTTCCACTAAAAAACTCTTGGGGATGAGGATTAAAAGTAACAACCGTGGAATAAATTTTTTGCCCTTGCTCATCATCATTATTACCCAATTCACTTTGGCAATGCCATGATGAGAGTTTTAACTCTGGATGAAACAATTGCAGCTTTTTGCCTTCATCTACTTCTGTAGCTGTCGCCAATTCAGATGGACAGACATAAAGTAACTTTGATCTGCCCTTTAAGTTTAAAATCGGTTCAATTACTTGCCAGTGTCCTCGATGTAAACCATCAAAGTTTCCCAAGGCAACTGTAGTTGGAGTTAGAGCCGTAGCTAAAGAAGAAGTTATCCACACACCTTATATTTTCATTTATTTAATCATCTTTTACCACATTTAGTTTTTTTTGTCTAATTTTTTTGTTAGTTTACTAACAAAATTCAAATTAAGCAGAAATTTTAACTTCTTTTACAGTATTTACTTCTGAATTATTTTTTTGACCATTGCCAGGAGGAATTAATTGAATTGATAGACCTTCTCTTGCCATCAAACTATTAGGAAATTTTTCAGCTACTTGCTCTCCCACCTTATCTAAAAATTCATCATTGTGCAGGGGGTCATGGTGAAAAATCACCAATTTTTTGACTTGAGCTGCTTTAGCAATTTTTACAGCCTCCTGCCAAGTAGAATGGCCCCAGCCTATTTTACTAGATTTTTCCGAGTAATATTCTTCATCTGTATAGGTTGCGTCGTAGATTAACACATCTGCTTGACGAGCCAAAAATAAAACATTTTCATCAAGACGATCGGGAAAATGTTCTGTGTCTGAAACATAAGCTGCAGAATATCCTTGCCAGTTGACACGATATCCTACTGCTTCTCCTGGATGGTTAAGCAAAGCATTTTCGATAAGTACATCATCAATTTTAATTGACTTACCTATTTCCAGATCGAAAAATTTGAGTTCAGCACCCATAATTTGCAGAGGTACCGGAAAATTAGGGTTGAGCATCTGGTCATTAAGTCTTTGTTGAATAGTAGCTCCATTAGGAGCAACTGGCCCATATATACGGAAACGATTACTTTTAACAAAGGCAGGTGCAAAAAAGGGAAAACCTTGAATGTGGTCCCAGTGGGAGTGAGTGAATAACATATGGGCATCTATTGGCATTTGAGACAGAAGGGATTGACCCAAAACTCGTAGGCCAGTACCACCATCAAAGATGAAGCGATGTCCACCAACTCGCATTTCTAAACAAGGTGTGTTGCCTCCATATCTGACTGTTTCTGTGCCTGGGCAAGCAATACTGCCTCTTACGCCCCAAAATTGAATTGTGAATTGATTTTGTTTAACCGACATGAGTTTTATCGCAGAATTTCTTCAGTGAGTCCATCAAGGAGATTTTATTGATGAGTCAAGTTTTTGCCACTAAATGGCTTAGCCTTAAGAATAAATATGTATACTTAAATAGTATTTTAACTGTTATCTTCCTTGACATACTCCCGACATCAAATCACAGATTATGATGCGGGATTCTTATCATTGATAATTCTACGCTCATAAAGACAACTTAGATTAGCAATATTGCTATCACGTGCTCCAGAGGTCTGACTCTCCCCTAGCTTTCAGGTTTACCCCAGTTTCCGTTAGCGCAGCTCCTCTGCAAGAGGCAGTTCTGCAGGAAAGGAGGCGTACCCCTCGGTACTTTTGACTATTACTCCTAGCATTTCTAATCCCTTTGCTAGAATCTTCCTGGCTGCCTTGTGGTCACGGTCTGGAATATACTTGCAATGCGGAAATTTGTGAGTTCTTACTGAGAGTGATTTTTTGACAGTTTGAGGACAATTTGAACACTTGCTAGTTGTGAACAAAGCTTTTGCAAGTCATTGCGCAAGAGGTTTTTATTATCCATCCAATAACGCAAACAACTGTTTCTGATGAACTGACCTGTAACAATCATTTCATCTAAGACTTTGTAATAGAGTTGTCGCTAAATAGAGGGAAAAAATCACTCAAACCTAGACAGAGCAATAATTCTGGGTACTTTTATTTGCTAATAGTTATAATCCTTACAGGACAAGGCTTTCGGGAATTTTTAAGCTTATAAAGCGACAAGTCTAATGATTTTGACTGCCTTTTGGTTTAGCCTCAATTACTAGCAATTTATGATTAACTCCTTAGTTAGATTTATATGGGGGTAAACTATTAATATTTGTACATCATTGTAGCATTGAACCACAATAATATACTCATTATTCATCCAGGCACGCCTATCAAAGATTATAGTGTTGGCCTTCTGATGATTTCAGGTAATTTACTATCATTGAGGCACTAATTTCACTCACTTTGTTTTGATTAGGTATGTTCAATAATTAATAATTAACAATTAATAATTAATAATTACCTCTTCTTATAACAGATAGGATTTGCGCTCAAGGAATTTTTTTTCTTGTCTTGGTCGATTGTATATGGCGCACTTCAGAGCGGTTCTACATTGAGAGTGAAACCTCGCCATCCCATCCTAGTGCCGTGTCAAGACTAAAATTGTGGGTGTTTGAGCGAGCAACCTAGAAGACCTATCCCTCAACCCTTCTCCTGTGAGCATAGAGGACTGCTCCCCGTTCCCTTGCAGGGAAGGGGGTTGGGGGGTTAGGTTTTTTAACCCACATTTTCAAGCTTGACACGCCACTAGGTCATGCTCCGCGATTCAAGTCGCTCCGCTTTAATGCGCGTTATGCGGGGTGCTAAACTACCGCTCTCTTGGTCGATTGGATATGGCTAGGTTTCCTCAGGATCTCTCGAGCGCTTTTTCTCCATGAATGGAGAGGCTTTATACCTGAATTTTTCAGTAATAGTATCAGCTTGGGAATATTGAAAAGGCCACATTTTGGGATAGTGTTTATGGTTCTAGTTTACCCCTTGCAAGAATAAGATTAGCAAGTATTTTGGTGAGAATTAGGTTAGTTTGGCAATGGTGGAATCTCAGGTTATTTCTAGCAGTTGACCTTGTTTTTGACTCAATTTTAATCAAGCCTCTGACTGTTTCAATTTAGTTTGACCCTCAACTAGAATTATTAATTGTTTCTAGTGGTTTGTTTCATTAGTTCTGAAGGGTTGTAATTTGTCACAACAACTTATTATTTATAATTTAATAATTTGCTTACCCATCAAAATTAATGAAAAGGACTACTAGTGGTTTGTTTCATTAGTTCTGAAGGGTTGTAATTTGTCACAACAACTTATTATTTATAATTTAATAATTTGCTTACCCATCAAAATTAATGAAAAGGACTACTAGTACGGTGTCTAGACTAAAATGATGAGTCAATAATTTAATAATGTTTATTTCACAAGTTTATTAGCAATTGCCTTTTAATATTTTTGGTTAATCTAAAGCTCCTGGAATTGATATTACCTTCACAAAGTATAGCAACCTTAAATGATTTTAAGATTTACGCAAGGACACTATATTTATAAGTATTTAGCAATAAAAATGAAGGAGGGAGCAGATTTGTTGTGGATAGCTAAGGCGATCTTATTTGCTTTCCCCAATAGTTTTAATTCTAGCTCAGTATCTCAATTTGCGGTTTTCATTAATATAGACCACAATCAGAAGATATGTAACTTTTTAAAGTTTACCCATATTTATATTGTTTCTGTTAGCCAAATTAAATATTGCCTATAACTAATTAGGTTGTGGTGTACAATTAGTAATATTTTCAGAAAAAGTCAAGCAGGCTGGTAATTACTATTCCTTGAAAAGGAGGAAATTATAACATAAAAATGTTCCCTAATTTCTACCTGAATCACGAGTGAGCATCAAATGACTACAAGTAATTATAGTTTTCTAACAAATTACCAAGTCACCCGATCGCTTAATTTGTCTAACATTTTAGGTCCAATTCCAGATACTCGATCTAGGTCTGCTAAAGATGTAAAGGGTTTATTTTTTCGAGCTTTAATAATTCGCTCTGCTAATTTAGGTCCGACGCCAGGCAATGTTTCTAATTCTTCAGCACTAGAAGTATTTAGATTAATTTTCTTGTTAGTATCTATTACCGAAGTTTCAGTTTCTGTTAATCGATCACCACATTCTTGTTTTTGTATCTCAACTTTTTTCATCAACCAGGATGGTATACCCATAGTTGCTGTTTGATAAAGTCTTTGAAATTCACGGTCAAAATGAGCTGCTACTGTGGAATTTTCTATTACTAATAAAGTTTCATCATTGTTCTGATTAGCTGCTTCAGTCCAATTATGAGAACCAGTAATTACAATGGAATTATCAATAATTCCAAATTTGTGATGGAGGCGATCGCCAGGAGGTAAGTTAGGTACGCCTACTGTAGATATTGGTTTTTGCCAAGTACGATTATCAGTTTCATATTTACATTTATTTGCTAGGGCAATTCCCATCATATCTAATCCTTCACTATAGTAACGATAAGCAAAACTAGGGTCAATTAAACCTTGGATTAAGACTCCTTGTAGGGATTTATTTTCTAGGGTATTAACTAATGGTTGTGATGAAAATACAAATAGGGATAAATTAATAGATGTTTGTGCTTTTTCTAATGTTTGATTAATTAAACCATTGACACTTTTTTGCCAAGATTGACTATTAGAAATAGGAGAAAATTTTACTGCAACTTTTGTATCGCCAACCAATACTTGCTTCACAGATCTAAATGGTTTTTTTACGCCAAATTTACTATCTGGTTTACCTCCAGGACCATCTCCCCATAAGATATTAAATTCTTCTGTGAATAGTTCAGCTAATTCAAAACTTTCTATTTTTAAAAGATTATTAGCATTTCCTCGACTCAGGGGTTCTGAAAAATCCCCATGAATACCACTGGTAGTAAAATTAGCCGACGTAACAATAATAGTTTGACCATCCACAACTAGAAATTTGTGGTGCATCAGACCACTACCCTTAGAACCATCAGCAGTATCATCAATCAAGGGAACTCCTGCATTACTTAAAATTATTAGAGCATCTCTACGATTAATTTCATCTTGACTAATATCACCATCCATGTTAATGTCAGCCATCTGAATAAATTCATTGTAGCGATTGCGCTCTCGTTCAGACATTTGAGCGACCTCAGATGGACTAAAACTTCTCCAGGGACGATTGTAGGTATTTTCAATAATAACTCGCACTTTCACCCCAGCTTGATACCGTTCGGCCAAAGCTTGAGCAATGGCTGGTAAACGTAACTCTTGAACCGCCACATCTACACTAGAAGTAGCATCAGCAATAGTATTAACAATTATTTCTTCGAGATTTTCTCCCAGTCGGGTTTGCTGACGTAGGGGTTCAGTATATCTTGAAGCTTGGGATTGATTAAAGTAAGATTTAATTAAGGGGTCTTGTGGCAATGGGGATACAGGAGGAACCAACTGCTGAGGTTGATTCAGACAAGCAGTTAGGCTAAAAGCCAATAGTAAAACATAGCCAAAGCACTGTTGAATAGAAGAAAATGGTACTGATATTAGCAAAGTCAATAACCTATTACTTCATCTAAAAAAAATTGCTCTAAAACGTAAACGCAAGAGCAATTTAATTATAGTACCCACCAGAGCGGTTAGAACATTCTCGCACTTCTCAAATTTATTCGTGCTGCTTTCTTTAACTTCTAACTTCTAACTTCTAACTTCTGACTTAAATTATATAGGCTTCCTGACAAAGTATGATCTATAGTAAGCTACGGTGTGGGCTGTAGGTTAAATATTTCTCAATGTTAATTCTACCGAAATTTGAGCAAGTAATGAATTTTTAGGATTGTGCCATAATAGCCGATAATTTAAAGTTATAGTTAACTTAAATTTTGCTTTCTGTAGAGATGTTTTCTGTATTGTCCATTTGCTATGCTATTGAGAAGTAAGAATGATAGCCAAAACTGAGAGAACCTAGTGAGAACTAACTTTGCTGTTTTATGCCGAAAAGAAAAAGGACTTTTCCGTGTGGCCATAAAGGATATGGGAGAAAATGCCATCGCTGTGAACAAGAGCAAATGGTACAGCAAAGAGTTGACGAACAAATAGCGGAAAAACGAGAGAAAAAGTTAGAGTGGGAAGCTTCCTTCGATGGTGATTTGATAGACTTGAAGGGTCTACCAGACTATGTAGTAGTTAAAGCTAGAACAATTATTTCTGGATTAAATAATCATCAAAGCTATCGGGAATTTGGAGGTAAACGACTCCGCCACAATCGTTTTATTGTGAGTATACCTGTTACCCGAAACTATAGAATGATTTGTCAAGATTATGGGAGTTTTGTTGTACCACAGAAGGTGATGTCCCATGAAGATTATAATGTTTGTAAACCTAAGTAGTTGGTGCCACTACGGGGTAGTAAAAAGGTAAAAGTATTGATTAATAAGGCTCCGAGTATTTTGTAACTAGTGGATTATTTCCAAAGTTCTACATTAGTAATTGTTTGGAATTGAAAAGTCAAAGGTTCAGCACCATTACAAAATTGTTTATCTATCCTAATTTGATGTGAGCCATACAGTATAATAAATTCATTCTGATAAAATGTGTAATTAATTTTGTCTACCTGCTTAGAAGTATCAGAGAATATTTGAGAAGTTTAAAAGTATATATAGCATTTACATTTATTGAGCAATTCAACCATCAGATATAATAGGGAAGAATGGAAAGTAATCAGAGAATTTTTATTGTAGATAAAAATGAAAATATACTTTCAAAACTTATATGGAAACCCTATATATTGCAAATTTTCAAGTTGACATAAATAATTAAATAAAAATTAGTAATTTGGGCAATTATTAAGCTAAAATAAATCTCCATAAAAAACGATAAAATTATGGAATAAGACCTACTCATTCAGAATAGGTAAAGTCGGAGTAATTCAGTTTTATCTGAACCAAAATTCAAAAATTGATCTAGAGTTATTGCCTGACTAAAATTTAATTTTTGGAGATATTTAAAACCAAATAAGTATAGCGCTACGCAAATAGGTTAGGACATTTATAAATCCTCAAATCCTTTGATAGTCTCCTGTTCCCTGTTCCCTGTTCCCTATTCCCTAGCGCGTAGCGCTATAACTATAATTTCGACAAAATTAGCATAAGAAAACAAACCGACAAAAATGATGCAAATTTATCTAGACTATAGTGCCACAACACCAACAAGACCAGAAGCGATCGCTTTTATGCAGCAAGTTTTTACCCAACAATGGGGTAATCCATCTAGCTTACATACATGGGGCCAAAGGTCGGCAACATTAGTGGAAAGGGCAAGAATAAAAGTAGCAAATCTTCTTAATACAGTCCCAGAATCAATTATTTTTACTTCTGGGGGAACAGAAGCTGATAATATGGCAATAATGGGTGTAGCACGTTGCTATGGAAAACCCCAACATATAATTATCTCTAGTGTAGAACATTCTGCTATTTCAGAACCAGCAAAAATGCTAGAAAACTGGGGTTGGCAAGTGACAAGATTACCTGTGGATAGACAAGGAAGGGTAAATCCTCAACAACTACAAGCTGCATTACAACCGAATACAGTTTTAGTTTCAATAATTTATGGCCAAAGTGAAGTTGGCACTCTCCAATCTATTGCAGAATTAGGTAATATTTGTCGTTCTCATGGGGTTTTGTTTCATACTGATGCAGTTCAGGTGGTTGGGCGTTTACCAGTAGATGTACAAAAACTGCCAGTAGATTTGTTGTCTTTATCTAGTCATAAGATTTATGGTCCTCAAGGTGCAGGGGCACTTTATATACGAGAGGGTGTGGAGTTAGTCCCTTTATTGGGTGGTGGAGGCCAAGAGATGAAGTTACGTTCTGGTACTCAAGCAGTAGCAGCGATCGCTGGTTTTGGTTTAGCGGCAGAATTAGCTAATGAAGAGATAGCTACAGAAACATCAAGGTTGATTAGGTTACGCGATCGCTTATTTGCAGAGATGGCAGATAGCCCTTATGTAATTTGTACTGGCGATCGATTACATAGATTACCTCATCATGTTAGTTTTTGTATTGTGCCTCCGGAAGGTGAAACAGGTGATAAGGTTACTGGTAAAACTCTAGTGCGACAATTGAACTTAGCTGGAATTGGTATTAGTGCTGGTTCAGCTTGTCATAGTGGTAAAATAGCTCCGAGTCCGATATTATTGGCAATGGGATATACTGAAGATGTGGCTATTAGGGGTATTCGTTTAACATTGGGACGAGAAACAACGGAAGCTGATATTGATTGGACGGCGATGGTACTGAAGCAAATTTTAGCAAGACTGATGCCTCAGAGATTAGCCGTTTCTAATTGCTAATATTTGGAATAGGGAACACAAAAAAACTTCAATTTTTTACACCACTACCTAAATTTGAAATATGAACAGAGAATTCAAGATTTAAGAGAGTGGATAATAGGAAATAGTAGGAGGTATACCGTTTCACGGAAGTCAGAAGTCAAAAGTCAGAAGTCATAAGTGACATTTGAATGGCTTAAAAGTTTGATTATACAGTAACTTCACCTTATTATTTCACATTATCAATTCCCAACTATTTGTGAAATTTTTAAAGTGGATTGGTATAATAGCAAAGTTGTGAGCAAAAGAAAAAATTCTCATCTAGTTTCATAACTAATACCATTTTGGAAAAAGAATGTTACGAATAATAAGGACTATTAAAAGACTTTATTAAAAATGTATATTTGACGAAAAATATAAATTAAGACAGAAAAAAAAGTATCAAAACTATTCATTCTGACTCCTGACTCCTAAAAAATATTCTAGCTATTTGTAGCAAAAATTTATAAATTTGGTATATTTTAGAAATGCTAGCTCTAAAAATAAACTAATTGGAAATAGATATTATTTGTCTAGTAGCTACAACTTTCCTAAACAGTAAAAAAAATAGTGTGTGGCAGATTATAAAAATATTATATAATTTGAGTGTTAATTTTCAATTGCAAC
Source organism: Dapis brunnea BLCC-M229 (assembly GCF_050015995.1). Lineage (NCBI taxonomy): Bacteria > Bacillati > Cyanobacteriota > Cyanophyceae > Oscillatoriales > Microcoleaceae > Dapis > Dapis brunnea. The sequence continues at coordinate 109,413 of NZ_JBNHEP010000099.1, forward strand.
TAAGATTGACAAAGAAAATTCAAGAGTTGTAGTCTTAAATTTCGGAGTAGATAAATTGAAAAGTCAACAACAAAGTTTACAAACATTAATATTAGCAACCGTCTTATCTGTAATATTGCTAATTGGCTTTAATTCGTTTGTAATTATTAATCCCGGTCAAGCGGGTGTTCTGAGTATCTTAGGTAAAGCTAGAGATGGAGCTTTGCTAGAAGGAATTCACTTTAAACCTCCTCTTGTTTCTGAGGTTGATATATATGATGTGACGGTGCAAAAGTTTGAAGTTCCTGGTCAAAGTTCGACAAAAGATTTACAACAATTATCTGCTAGTTTTGCCATTAACTTTCGCTTAGATCCAGTGCGGATAGTAAAAATTAGAAGAGAACAAGGCACTCTACAAAATTTGGTTGCTAAAGTAATTGCACCACAAACTCAAGAATCTTTTAAAATTGCTGCGGCTAGAAGAACTGTTGAAGAAGCTATTACAAAAAGGGTAGAATTAAAATCAGACTTTGATAATGCTTTAGGTTCTCGCTTGGAGAAATATGGAATCATTGTGTTAGATACTAGCGTGATCGATCTAACTTTTTCTCCTGAATTTGCTAGGGCAGTTGAAGATAAACAAATTGCGGAACAAAGAGCGCAAAGAGCAGTGTATATTGCTGAGGAAGCAGAGCAAGAAGCTGAAGCAGAAATTAATCGTGCTAAGGGTAAGGCAGAAGCTCAAAAACTATTAGCTGAAACATTAAAAGCACAAGGTGGTGAGTTAGTTTTACAAAAAGAAGCGATAGAAGCTTGGAAAAAAGGTGGTTCTCAAATGCCTAAAGTTTTAATTCTTGGTAGTGAAAAGTCTCAGAACGTTCCTTTTATTTTCAATCTTAGTAATATGGATGAAAATTAGTAGTTAAAATAAGGAATAAGGTAAGCAGAAGAGAGTATTTAGTGAGGAATTTGATTTGAACTGAATACTCTCAAATTTTGTCAGCCATCAGCAGAATCTTAACTATAGAAAACCTGAAATAATTTTGTTGAGTTAGGTATTTCTGCGTTAAGCTAGGGAAAGTTCAGTTATGAATGCTTAATTGCTAAATCAACCTCCCCTGAAGCCATACCTCCCTGACGATCTGAAAGTTCTATAAGGGTTTTCAGAATACTTAATTTGGCTCCTTTTCGTTCCTTAATAACTTCAAACTTACAGAAGAATTCTTTCGAGTTGATTACAGATTTATAAGTACTATCAAGCCTCGTAATATAAATATTACTAGGCCAAAACTTATAATACTCTTCTACAGTCATCTCCTGTAGACAAAGCAGTAATTTTTTTTTTGTAGCATAGGCAAGAGAAACAACCATAACTTGATTGTAACAAATTACAAATTCAACTGCATTGAAATGTCCTGTATCATCAATATAGCAAGATGATTCAATTGAGAATGTCCCCTCAACAATATAATTACTATCAGATTGTAATTTTCCCAAGGATAAAATAGATGCTTCCTGGAGATATACTGTTCCCTTGCTTGAATATGGCTTAGAGATTGTTTGTAAAGGAAATATAAAAAGGAGATAGGGAACAGGGAACAGGGAACAGGGAACAGGGAACAGGGAATAGGGAATAGGGAATAGGGAATAAGGAGGAAGAAATCAAGACAAATATTTGTCGCTTAAAAATCTAGGAATATATGTACTGAATACTTCTCTACCTACCAAATTTCAATCTCTTGAAGTATTACCGCTTTTAGATTTTAGTCACTCGCATGTTCTCTTAATACTTATTTTACAAACAGTCTCTTAAGTGCTTTGATCAGGTAATCATTGTCTATTTTTTGTAAATATTCCTTTTGTATCATTGTTTTAACTCAGTTAGGACATTAACGACATTACTAAATTTACCATTGTTTTTATTCAACAGAAAGCATGATATAACTTCTAAATTATGACTTCAATAAAGCGTATTCCTTTGTTGATAATTTCTCCCTAAATCTCTAATAGCTTCCTGCAAAGTTTCCACTTCCATACAAGTACCTCCAACAGCACCTGCCATTGTTGTAATATGTTCTTCCATTAAGGTACCACCAATATCATTACAACCCCACGTTAATGCCTCCTTGGCTCCATCTAAACCAATTTTTACCCAACTCGGTTGATGATTAATAATCCAATTTCCTAAGAATATTCTCGATACCGCCGTTAACAATAAAACATCCAACAAAATAGGTTGGTCTCGCCCCACCCTCCGACGCAAAGGTGCAGGTGCTTCTTGCCCCACAAATGGTAATAAAATAAACTCTGTTATTCTTGCTGGATAATCTTTTTCAATGGCAGTTTGTTGGAGAAAACGCAATCTCTCTAAATGTAAAATCTGTTGTTGAGGGGTTTCAATATGACCGCACAACATGGTACTTGTAGTTGACATTCCCAACCGATGCGCCGTACCTACTATTTCTAACCAGGTCGCCGTGTCAATTTTTTCCGGGCAAATAACTCGCCTCACTGCATCATCCAAAACTTCCGCAGCAGTACCTGGCATCGATCCCACCCCCGCATCCCGCAAAGCAGCAATTACATATTCATAACTCACCCCATCTTCCCTAGCAATAAACTGCACCTCTTGGGGAGAAAAAGCGTGTAAATGTAATTGGGGAAACTCATCCTTAATACCTTTTACCAGTTGCAAATAATAAGGTAAAGATTTTCCAGCAACTTTAGCTTGAAGATTTAATCCTCCTTGCATACAAATTTCTGTCGCTCCACGTTGCACCGCATCATTAGCTTTTTCTAAAATTTGATTGATATCTAACCAAAATGCACCAGCATCCCCCTCGTCTCGACGAAATGCACAAAAACTACAATGTTGTTCGCAGATATTGGTGAAATTTATATTACGGTTGATAATGTAAGTTACTGTATCACCTGCTTGTTGTTGTCGGAGTTGGTCTGCCGTTTTCTGGATAGCGGTTATTTCTGGTGGAAGTTTGGTTAAAGTAAGTTTCCCAAAATTTTGTTGAGTAGTTGGAGATAATAATAAAAGTGTCTCTGCTGGGGATAGGTCGTAACCTTCGAGAGCGCGATTTAAAATTGTCTCTAAGTTTAAATCTAGGTTTTGGTTTGTCAAATTGAAAGTAGTCATGTTTATCTGGTAAAAGGTGAGAGTAAGAACGTTTATAGCAGTTTTCAATTAAGCAAACCACAGTAGTAGGGAGTCTACACTAAAATTGTGGGTTGTTTGCTTAAGACCTCTCCCCCGACCCCTCTCCTGCAAGGAGAGGGGGGACTGTTCTCCCCCAACGCTAGTAGGAAAGGGGGTTGAGGGGTTAGGTTTTTTTCAACCTACATTTTAAAGCTAGACGCGCTAGTAGGGATTTTCTATTGAAGGTCTCTACAGGTTTTTGGTTGTGAGGATGTAGTCCATCAATCAGCAAAAGCGCTGTAATCAGAAAATAATCAACTTCTGGCACAGGAGTTTACAGAGTCAGTTGTTACTTTTGCAGGTTTGGATAGCGATCGCTACTTGCCTGCGCTTGACCAATTTTATTGACTCTATTCAATCTCTCTTTTATTTTTTAAGTATTGTTTCCAGACAGGATTAAGAGTAAATACTGTCAAGTTATTCTCTGACTGCCTATCTAATAATAATCGTTTTTTTAGGGATTGAATTAAGTTTACAGATTCCTGAATAGATAGTTGTAATTTGTTAATTATTTCTCCTATTGAAATAGGTTTGCTTTGGTTGGCAATTTGCTCCATAACTTTTATTTCCACAGAAGATAAACGTTGCAATTGTTGTTCTAATTCTGTTTGTAATGCTTCTGGTAAAATTAGGGTTTCATATTCCAGAAATTCTGCTACTTGAGCGCCAAATAATTCTTGAATTGTTGTTGCTACCATCTCTAACCATCGGGGATTTCCTTGATAATTATTAATCAATTTTTCCCAGGATTCTCGATTTGCTAATTGGCGTTTTTGGCAGATTTCATTTGCAGCAGCTCCTAAGCTTCCTAAAATCAAGGTTCGTACTGGATAATTTTCTGTTTCTAATTTGGTAATTTCTGGAATTTTTTCTCTACTTATTAATAGCAAACAACTCTGATGGGAGACTGTGACAAGTAGTTGAAAAAAATCTCGATAATCTTCATAACCAGATTTGTATTGACCTGAAAGTTTTCCTGTAGCAAATAATTTTTGTACGTCATCAAATATGATGCAGCAACGATATTTTTCTAGGTATTTTTGTAGTTGTGATAATAGAGTTTCGATATTGTCTGAAGTTTCTATTTCTGGTGCAAAAATTTCCAGGAGGTTAGTGATAGTTGTGGTGAGGGTGGGAGAAAAGCGGAGAGTCCGATAAATGATGTAATTAAAATTAGTTTTGATTTGCTGGATTAACTTTAGAGAAAGGGTCGTTTTGCCAATGCCACTTATTCCTAAAAGAGATATGACACGGAGGCGATCGCTCACTATCCATTTTGATAAGGTAGAAAGTTCCTCTGTGCGACCATAAAAGTTGATAATTTCTGGTGCTTTGTCTAGGTTGATAATATGTTGAGTTGGTGTTTGTTGAGAGTTGGTTTTTGTTGGGGAAGCGCGAGAGTTTGACGGACAGATATTAATGTTACTTGTTACGTTATCTCTACAAAAAACAGGTGCAAAATTGTAAATACTTGCATTTTCTAATATTGTTCTAAAATTTGTTTTGGTAATATTTTCACCCAGTACTTCTGATAAAGTTTTCCATAATTTAGCACCGATATACCTAACATGAGTTTCACTAGCATAAGTTTCCTCAGCAATTTTTTTGTAAGTCTGACCTTCTAAAGTGCGTTGCAATATAGTTTTTTGCATATAGTCTAAATTTTCTCCAGTATGGTCATAAATTAGCTCTTCAGCTAACTTCAAAACTTCTTGAATATCCATAGATTCGGAAATGTTAGGAATTTTAGGAATTATAGCAAACAAATCGTATATTTCCTACAAATCCTACAAACAAATTGAGAGAAAATTTCTCACAATTCCTACTGACAAAGCCAGAATTGATCGGGAAAAATGGAGTATTAGGACATTGACAAATAAACTAATCCACAAGTTATGAATACTTACTCAGTTATTATGCTTGGGCCAAGTGGGTCTGGGAAAACTGTGTTCTTAGCAAGTATGTACAAAAAGCTATCTACACATGGGAAACTAGGCTTTTTTTTGAAAGTTGAAGGTGCAGAAAAAAGAAAGCGTTTAAATAACATCTACACACAAATAGCTTTTGAGGAAGAATGGCCTACCGGAAATAAATTGTCTGAAGTATCGGAATGGAAATTTACTTGTTGCGTACAAACAAAAGATTTGTCTATTTATGATGCCTGCAAATTTATTTACATAGACTACGCAGGTGGTAGGTTGACTGACGAAATGGAGGAAGAAGACGAAGAGTTTAATAATAAAATCCAAGCCGCAGATATCATGCTAGTCTTACTAGATGGTCAAAGACTTTGTAATCTGATGCGTCGGGAAAAACCAGGTATGGTTTTTGTTTCCAGAGAGCTGCCAAATATGTTACAAGAGGTGCAAAAAATTCAAAACAAACCAGTACATTTTGTTATTAGTAAATGGGATATTGTCGAACCACATTATAGTCTCCAACAAATACGCGATCGCCTCCTTGAAATTGAAGAGTTTACTAATTTAGTCAGAGCTAGAAATGAAGCTGGAACCCCAGTTAGACTCATTCCTGTTAGTTCAGTTGGCAAAGGATTTGCGACTTTACTACAAGATGGTAGTATGGCAAAAAACGTTGGTGTCTTGCCTAAACCATTTCAACTTGAAGTACCTTTAGCTTGTATTTTGCCTGACATAATTCAAAATCAAGTGGAAGAATTGATCAAAAAAATAACAGCAGAACAAGGCAAAAAGATAGAAGTTAAGGCAGAATTAAGTTTTGGGGAAAGACTAGGGCAATTTTTGGGTTTTCTTGGTGGGGGAGTCAAAAAACTACAGCAATCGTTACCCGAAGAATATCAGTTTGGTGAAGATATTATCGAAAATTTGATTGAAACTGCTGAAAGACCTGCTAGGGAAAAAGTAGCAGAAGCTCAAAGAAGAACAGAAGAATTACGTGCTAAACAAGCAGAATCTCTCAACAAAGTGGTTGATGAAAAAACAGCACTCGACTCCGCTGTTAATTCTTTTTCATTGATTAAAAATCAACTAGATATTGATTTTCCAGAATCAGATTTGAGAAATGTATTATGAATAAGGAAGTTTGGTGTTTTTTAGTAAGTGCAAATAAGTACCTTGATTATAGAACAGTTGTAGCTCCTGATTTTATGTGTGAAAAAAATTATACGCTCATACTTGCTCAGGCAGCAGGAGGAGAAATAACTGACAAAGATACTGCATACTATCGGAGAATTATTAACTCTAAAGTCGAAGATTTAACATTAGTTTTCCGAGTTATTGAAGGTGTGGAAACAGATATAGGTATTTCTGGAGATGGTATTCTCAAAGACTCATTTGGTAGAGTCATTAGTTTAGTTGAAGGTATTGTTTTTAAAGGGGATGTTTCTGAAACAAATCTGTTAGTGACTTCAGAGGATTTTGATGAATTTCACAAGAAAATTATTGACAATTATCAAAAATTTTGGCAGAAAATTAGCCCAATTCCTGCTTATGATTCTCAATCATTTTCATTGTCAGAAAAACACAATGAAGATAATGCTTTTAAACTTCTTAAATTAGAGGATTATATTGTTGGAAATAAAGCTCACAAAGAAGTTGAATTATTAACTGATGAACAATTATCAGAAAAGGATAAATCTAGGGATGAATCTTTAGGCGATCACTCTCAATCATGGCAACCTAAAATTCTTAGGAAATTTAGTGGAGAGATTAATTCAATTGCTGTATCTCCTAATGGTCAAGAAATTGCTATTCGATATGGTCAAAACAAAATAGTTATTCAAGGTCTTAAAGAGAAGACACTATTAAATAAAAGGGAATTATTCGGAGGAAATGCAACCCCAATTGTAATTGACCCCACTAGTAAATTTATTGTAACTGCTGTCATTGAAGAGTTTGATGAAAATATTATCAGACTTTGGGATTTAAACACGAAAGAATCGAAGCAACTGGGGAGTCACGAAAATAGCATATCGAGTAGAGCAAGAGTACAAGCAGTAGTCTTTACTCCTGATAGTCAAACAGTTATTAGTGGTGACAATAATGGAAGCATTAAAGTATGGGATGCAAGTGGAGCAGGAGAAATAAAAACTACATCTATCCCAAAACATGATACTCAAATCAGGTGTATGGCAGTTGATAACAAAAACAATATTCTTGCAAGTGGAGACCAAAAGGGTAATATTAAGATTTGGGAATTAGGATTAGGAGTACCAAGTCTAACGGAAAAAATGACTATTTCGGCTGCTCCACTCCCTATTAATTCATTAGCATTTTCCCCCGATGGTAAAATCCTAGCAAGTGGTGGTGATGACTACACAATCAAACTCTGGGATACGAAAACAGGCGAGGGATACGATCGCCACGAAAGAAAACATTCAAATATTGTTAACTCGTTAGCTTTCAGCTCCGATGGAAAGTTAATTGCGAGTGGAGACGATGATGGAAGGATTAAAATTTGGAGTCTGAAAAGTCAAACAGCTATTTTTGTAGGAAACAAACATACAAGTGCTGTAACCTCAGTAGTGTTTACTTCTGATGGCAAACTCATTAGTGGTGGTAAAGATGGTAAGTTGATTACATGGGAGCAAATCAAATAAACATCTTCGATAATCAAAAATAAAATCAATTCTTATTGCCTTTGTTGCACAAATATCAGTCCTTGCAGTGTAATACTTATTAATAAGATTTATTGATAAATCCTTGTTTTATAATGCTTCTAAAATTTTTATGCAACAAAGTCATTCTTATCTATAAATTATTAATACTCTCCCCCTGTTCTCTCTTTTTGAGTGGCCAAAAAGTTATGATTTTGGGCAGACAATCATAGAAAGAAAGGGACAACTATTCCTCCTAACTCCTCTATAATTTTCTTAACTCCTGACTCCTACCCTAACCATTCATACTTTTTCAGCAAACCCTCTTGTTGACAAAAGCAACAATTTTGTTTATACTTATTATTATGTAACTTTTTTTTCATGTTTTCCCACTCTTGTATATTTAACTATTGTCCAACAGTTGATAAAAAAATCATGGGTACTAAAGAAGCATCTTTTTTATTAGGTATGTCTCGTCAACGTTTATTAGTTTTATTAGCTCAAGGAAGAGTTAAAGGAGCTGAAAAAAAAGGTAGATTCTGGGAAATTCCAGTTTCTGAAAGTGGAATGCCTGTAATAATTCCGGCTCGGCGTGGTCCGAAAGGTATGTGGCGCAAGCAAGAATCTATTAAACCAAAAATGATTCATGTCAATCAAAACATAATTAAAAGTAATAAAACTAAGTCTCCAGAGAAATTGGAACCTGTAGTGTCACTCAAGCACGGCAATGATAACTATTATGGTTATGAATTATATATTTCAGGTCCTTGCCAAATCGTCTATCGACCTTATAAACCAGCAAGTTGTGGCGCTCACTTATGGATTAATACTTATCATTCTGTGCAATTTATAGATACTAAATCGAATCCAGCTACCGCAAGGCAACCCAGCAAACAAATTTTCATCTAGTCTGGTTTCAAAGGCAGTCCGATCATCACAAAAAAATATTTATTCGCTCAGAGCAGCTAAACTGACAATAACTTCAGCAGGATTTGTGCTGTTTGTTTGTGGGAAATCGTCTATCTGACAAAATAGTAGGGACGTTCCATAGAAGATCCCTACATTGCTTTGACATCTATTACTCCACAATTTTCTGAACTTCCTCAACACTCAAACTGAGAGTTTCAGAAACTTCCTCTATACTTAAACCCATTGCCAATAACCGAGAAATAGCATTCCTTTGGATAAGCAACGCCTTTTCAAGTTCAGATTCAGTACGTTCAAGTTCAGACTCAGCAAGTTCCGCTCTTGCTTTTTCAATTTCCGCACGTTCGTTTCCTATTAACAGCAAATTACCTTCTGCATCCCACCAACGTAACCACAACATAAATTGATTGTCATAATTACCTTGCCAAAGTCCTAATTCTACTCCCAAACGCTCAATAGGATAGTGACCCCGCTCATTTGGTGACATCTGCTGGTAATACCCATCCACCAAGTGATAAACTTCCAGATGACCGCTTGTAATTTCGTAAATGCCATAATAAGGAATTCGGATAACCTGTTCGTATACCCAAAACTTTCCAGGTTTAATTTTCTTTCCCTCAGATGTTCGAGATACAGGCGTTCGATCTCGTTCTTCTGCACCATCACCTGATGCCAACTCTAAAGCAATAAATGGTGCAATATGTTCTCGCCAGATAACATAAGAGCGACGATATTGACCATCCAGTAAAGGGGGTACATTAGGAACATAAAACCAATCTGGGCAAACTGCACCTTGTTCGGGGGGGTCTGTTTCCCGCCAATATATGCCACAGTCTTGTCCGATCGCATATTCTCCATCAGGGTGAATACGCTGCAAAACTGGAGTAATGGAGTCTGTAAGAATAATGCTTTGGGGATGCTCTTGGAAGTTTTTCACAAATGTACCGTCTGACTCTGGTAGTTGGGTATGGTCAGGAAAAGGTCGTAGTAGTTCAGTTTGAATGTTTGTTTCCGTCATCACTAACCCATCAATATTTGATATTGTTGTCTTAATTTTAGCAAAAATTTAGTTGTTTTTTAGGCATTGCTGAATATAAAACCAACAGACAAGATATCTATGCTACAAAAAAAATAGACAGAAAAATGCTTCCACTACTACAATTATTCTTTCCTCACTTTTTCTGGTACTCCTACTGGAGATAAACCAGCGATCGCCTTTAAATTTTGAGACCTAATTAACTCAGTAAAATTAAAATTATTACGCCCTTCAATTTTTGCTAAATTTTCAATTCCTTGTAATAAATGATTAGCTGCTTCAGGTGCTTCATAACCTCTTCTAGTTGCTATTCTAATTGCCATTTCATCTGCTGCTAATTCTGTTTGTGTACTATGATTACTCTGCCAAATTCTTGTCAAACCAATTACACTTAAACCACTAGCAACCAAAATTCCAACTACATCAGCTTCAGTTAATTGGGAAATTATTCCTAGTAACCCAACTCCCAAAATTCCTTGATTTATATTTGGTTTAAACCATTGAATTTCACATAACCAACTCACAGTTCTCAATATGATTAAATCTCGTTGTGCTTTAGGTAAATTCATCCATAAATCAAAATTTAGATAGATCGTCCGATCATTTTTCCATGGTACAGGAAAGGTCGTTTTAATAATTGTAGGTTGCTCTGGTTTTCCAACTATTTTTGTCATCATTCGACCAGAAGCGGGCATAATATCGAATAAACGACTAGTTTCAGAAAGTTCAGGATTCATATTTTTAACTGCCCCCAAAGTATTATATAAAGTTTTATAATAAATTTGCTTAAAACAAAAGTACGGCAGATTCTAACTATAGCAGTCACCAGAGTGCTTAGGATATTCTTGCACCTCTCAAATTTAGTGACAGCAGCAATTTAACTTCTGTACCCTGCCAATCCAACAAATTCCTCCTATCTAAACTTCTGACTTCTGACTTCTGACTTCTGACTTCAATTTATGCCTCTAGCTTTTAGATTAGCTGAATTCAGGATAAAATTCTCATATAGTAGGTAAATTTTTCCTCTAGTTTTGAGTTAAAATATTGACATAAGTAAAATTATATGATAAGAGAGTAAAGAATGGAAGCTTTTGATCCAACTCCTCCCCAATGGACTGAATCAGCAATTCATGGGTTTGATTTTTGCTGTCCCAAATGTGGAGCAACTACAATGGAAGCACAAGCAGCATGGATTAATCGACGATCGCCTGTATATACAGAAAATAGTCGCCGCAAATGGCAAGAATTTTATCATTGTCATTGTAATACCAGTTGGTGGGCTTGGAGTAGCGATCGCCCACCTTCTAAGTATGCTCGTGGTGAGCAAGATAATGATATGAGTGATTTAGATGGCGATCTGGGGGATCTAGATTTAGACCTTTAAGTCAAAATCCTCAACTAATAATTTGGCGTTGGTGAATAAAAGTATGATTTGACAGGAGTCAGGAGTCAGGAGTTAGGAGTCAGGAGTCAGGAGTCAGGAGTCAGGAGTTAGAAAGGAGCTTTTTCCGTGCCAGTTAGAGGGGAAATAGGTCTGATTTACACATTATAAATTTAGTAATTTCATACCGTGTTTCAGCAACACCAATAATTTTAAATGGCAGTTTTAGTCATAGTAATATTGATTAAGTTTCAATGGCTTAAGGGGTTTTATGACTAAAGATGCAACGTATTATTTTAGCTTACTCTACTTACCTATTATTACTTCTTTAGCACTTTTTTCAGTATAGTAGAATAGTTATATATAATCATTCTGAATAAGACTGAATCACTTTTTTAACTGAAACTCTTTCAAGGCAAGAAAACCTTGTCTCAATCTTAACTGGAATGACTATAGAACCTAATTGGTATCTTTTTCAATATGAAGTTTTTTTAGTAAGAGTCAGAAGTAGAGCAGAAGTAAGTTTGGCAACATACCTTTGGTAAAAACTAAGATATCACAACCTTTTTATAGAGGTTTTGTGCTGAATTTTCGTAAATATTTAATAGGATCAAATTAAATTTGATGGCTGATTTTTTCCTCGCTCCTGATGATTACTTATACTTACGAATGCTGATTATTATAGATGTTAAATTGGTTCTATCAAATTCAATCATAATTGATAAAAACTATGACAAAATTAAACACTGCTAATCAAGAAAAAGCCTTACTATTTAGGGAACTACAAACTCATTTGCGCGATCGCTGGCAAAGTATAGATTTCTCTGACCAGGGTGACTCGGATATTTTGGTTATCCCTTCTGTAACCCTAGACCAACGAGAGTTGCTCAAAGTAGAGGGTGTTCACAATTATGAAGAACGACATCTATTTTCTTTAATACGTCTGCGTAACCCCCGCACCCGATTAATTTATGTTACTTCTGAACCTCTGCATCCCAGCATTATTGACTACTACTTGCAACTGTTACCAGGAATTCCCTTTTCCCACGCCCGCGATCGCCTGCTCCTATTTGCTACTTATGATGCTTCTGCGAGACCTCTAACTGAGAAAATTTTAGAACGTCCCCGTCTCATTGAGCGTATTCGACAAGCGTTGCGTCGGGAAAAATCTTACATGGTTTGCTATAACTGTACCCCACTCGAACGAGAGTTGTCCTTGCAGTTGGGTATCCCTGTGTTAGGATCGGACCCAGATTTGAGTTATTGGGGTACTAAAAGTGGCAGTAGGCAGATATTTGCTGAATGTAATATTCCTCATCCTGATGGTAGTGAGTTAGTTTGGAATATTGACGATCTGGCATTAGTAACAGCGCAGTTGTGGGAACGGCAACCTCACCTTCAACGAATAGTGATTAAGTTGAATGAGGGTTTTTCGGGGGAAGGTAATGCGCTGTTAGATTTACAACCACTACAAAAAGTAGGGAAGAGCGACAGGGTGAAAGCTATAGTTAATAGTTTTACGGCACTGCGGTTTCAGTCTGTTAATGAAACTTGGAAAAATTTTAGTAAGCGCATTTTTGAGTTAGGTGCAATAGCGGAAGCATTCATAGAGGGAGAGGTAAAGCGATCGCCCAGCGTACAAGCTCGAATTACCCCCAAAGGTGAAGTCGAAATTATCTCTACCCATGACCAAATTTTGGGAGGACCTGATGGGCAAATTTTTCTCGGTTGTCGTTTTCCTGCTGATGAAACTTACCGATTAAATTTACAAGATTTAGGTATAAAAATAGGAAAAAGTTTAGCTGAAAAAGGTGCTTTAGATAAATTTGGAGTAGATTTTGTCGCTGTAGATCGGGGTACAAATGAATCGCCAAAATGGGATTTATTTGCGATTGAAATTAACTTGCGTCGGGGTGGTACAACTCATCCATTTATGACATTAAAGTTATTAACAAATGGAAGTTATGATTATGACACTGGTTTATTTTATAGTCAGCAGGAGCGGGCAAAATTTTACAAAGCTACCGATAATTTACAAAAAAGTCGTTATCGGGGTTTATTGCCTAATGACTTAATGGATATTATTGCTTTGAATCGATTACATTTTGATAGTGGTACTGAGACAGGAACGTTATTTCACATGATGGGTTGTTTATCACAATTTGGCAAATTAGGTTTAACGAGTATTGGCAATTCTCCTGAACAAGCGGAGGAAATTTATCAAAAAGTTATTGATGCTTTGGATAATGAAACAACAGGAGATAATAATAGCTGGGGATTACCCCCAACTAATTCTATTTCTTGGAATAATGAGATTTAATTTATGTAGTTGAAACCTTGGTATTATTGTTAGGTTTAATATCTCTTCTTCCCCAAGGTTTCAAAAAGGAAATAATAAAGATGAAAATCAGACTCAAAATTTGAATTGATGCACCAATAACTATGGCTTGAGTATCAAACATAAACAGAGGATTACTCAAAGCTTTTAATCTTTCTGCATCAGAAATAGCTGTCATTGCATTAGTCCAAGGTCCTAACCACAGTGTTCCAGAAATAATCAATGTACTAGTAAGAATCCATTTAGTAATTACCCAATAAAATTTAAAAAATCCCCAAATTGTTAACCAGCAAAGTAAGGCTCCAGTTAGTAAAGTTATATTAGCAGCGGGAATAACTACCCAATCATCTAATAATTTTACAATTGAATTAATTCCGTAAAGTTCATCACCGTTAGTCCTGTTAAAATTATTGAAAACCATAATTAGCATACAAAGGGCAGTGCCAAACCAAATTGCTCCAGAAATAACATGAGCAGATATGAGCCAACTTTTTTGGTTTCCTGTTAGTCTAATTCCTGGTTTCTGATTTTTTTTCTCTTTAGGTAAGACAGACTGATTAGTCATAGTTTATCTTTTGATTAGTTTTATTAATTTATAATAGCAATCGCTTATAATTTTAACCCATAAATAGAAAGTATTTCACTTTCTTTTTCTGTCTATGAAAAAATTTAACCATCATATTCTACTAATAAAGCAATACCTGTCGATATTTTCTTCATAATTTCAGGAGAACAAACACCGATTTTTTTGACTAATCTTTGCAAATCCATTCCTCTGATTTGCAATAGATCGACAGTAGAAACCTTGGTTAAATTATTTTCTAAATCGGGTTCGATTTTGATATGCCAACTATCATTTTCAAAATAATCTTTCCAATCAGTTATCGGTGCAATTAATTTAATTGGTAATCTGCCAATTCCATCAGAACTAATAATAATAGCCGGACGAACTTTTTGAATTTCTGCTCCAATAGTTGGGTTATTTCAGTTATCAGTTATCAGTTATCAGTTATCAGTACCTCCGTCTGAAAGCTTATGCTTAAAATCCTGAAGTTTATTTTTTTCATCCCAAGTTTGTAATTCTTGCCATTCTCTATCTTGCTGATAATGTGCTAACATTTTTTCGGCTTGCTTTGCTAAAATTTCTCGTCTTTTTTCTAATGGTAATTTCATTAAATAGCGGGCATCTGTTTCATCTTTTTCTTGGAGATAAGTCAAGAAATCTAGGGCTATTTTTAGTCGTTCCGGGGAAAGATTTACTAGCTTTTCTTTAGCTGTTTCAAGGATTGTGGGGTCTGTTGATTTTAATGACATTTTTGACTTCCTTATCTGATCTTTTAATATAGAACTAAAACTGAATTACTAGCATCTTGACTCAAAGCTACAATATCATCATACCGAGAACGTAAAAGTATCTCAATTTCAGATGTTGTGCAATTTCCTACTCTTATCCAGATTAACTGAGGAGGAAAACCAAGTAAAATCACCAAATCATAAAAATCAGCATCTTTAGTGACAATAATATATTGATTATCGCGAGCATATTACCATACATCTCGATCGCTAGCTTGGTCTAATCCTAAAAAATAAAGATGACTAGACTGTGGATAAATATCAGCTAAACGCGACACTAAACGAGGCGATAAATTATGGTCAAATAAAAGTTTCATTTAGGTACTATTAAAGTTTGTTGTTCCCGTTCAGCAACATAGCTAAGACAAGCCAAAATATCCTGTTTTGTTAAATAGGGAAAATCTTCTAATAATTCTTCATAAGTCATCCCCGCAGCTAGATAGGAAAGTACATCGTAAACGGTTATTCTCATACCTCGAATACAAGGTTTTCCACTGCGTTTTCCTGGTTCGATAGTAATAATGTTTTGTTCTGGCATATTTTATTGATAAATTAGGATAATTTTATTTTACACAAATTCCAGGATTTTCTAACTATTTAATTTCCTCTTGACACACTTTTAATTTCTCTTTTTCTTGGGGGCGGTTAGTTAAATATTCTTGCAACCAATCGCATCCTGTTGCTAATAGTTCGTTTAAGTTTTTATTCTGCCAAATAAATACTTTACTTTGACCAGTTGCTATATATTTACCATCAGGGGAAAAGACAATTTGAGTTTGGTCTGATTCGGGAACTGTATATTTAGCAATTTGTTTCCCATTAATACTCCAGATACTTAATTCATTGGGATGACTTAAAACCGCAATTTGTTGACTATCAGGACTGAAAGTCAGGACACCACTAGGAATTTGTTCCAGTTTAATATTGCTAATTAGCTTTCCAGAAAAATCCCATATTTTGATTGAATAATCTATACTTGCTGTTGCCAATAGTTGATTATCAGGACTGAAAAATACACCCACAATTCCGCCTTGATTATTAATTTCAACAAGTTTCTTCGTCTTGATATTTCTCAAGGATAAATTTTGACTTCCTAAATCCCATGTTGCCAAATATTCACTGTCATGGCTAAATTTTGCTGTATTTCCAATATAAAGTCGCCAATTACTTATGTCTAAAATTACTTTTTCTCTAAGAACAGTTTTTTCTTCAATTTTTATACTGCTACGATTTTCAACTTTAAGTTTTACATGAGTACCAGGTTCTCCTAGAAGTAAAGTGTTTATTTCATCTATATTTTTTGTGTCAGAAATTTTATGACCATCTATTTCTAGAATTTTATCCCCGCTTCTTAAACCTGCTTCCTCTGCTGTAGAATTTTGCCAGACATCCAGTATTCTTACTCCCTCACGAAAACCAACTTTTTCTTTTTTGACATCCAATAGAATAGCTAGCATGGACAATTCATCCCCTTGTAAGGACTTTCCATTTACATCTAAAGGATTGAGTAAGTTTCCAGAAGCATCCCAAAGTTTACCTATACCTGATGAAATAGTAAGAATATATTTGCCATTCGGACTAACTAAAACTCGACCAATAATTGGAGAAAGGGAATTATTTTTAAATTGCTTGACTTCCTGTGTCGATAAATCCCAAAAACGTAGAATATTTTCCCAATACTCACCATAAGTGCCAATTGTAGCTATCTTGCTGCCATCTAAATTAGAACTATATTTTCTATCAGCCTTATATTTTCCTCCAAACCAAGTCATTAATAGTCTTTCTTCCGAACTAACATTTGTTTTTAATTGGGAAATTAAATTAGCTTCTAAATCAAGTTTTTGGATGCCTTCCTTGGTAACAAGTACGATAAATTTACCATCAGGAGTCATACTAGCAAAAATAGCTTTTTCAAAAAAATCACCAGAGGTGAAGTAACTACTCAACATTTCATTTTCTGCAAAATTACCATAGTTAATTCTGATGTTTTCCCCTTGTTGCCAATCCCAAATATCGACATAATTAGACTTAGGATATTTGTTGATTACCACAAGTTTTTTGCCATCTGCGCTGTACTGTAAATCAATAAAGCCTTTTACTTTCATTTGCGTAGTTTCTATTTCATAATTAGTAGGTAATTCTACGACATAAAACTTGGCTTTATTACTTAACAAATTTATTCCCTCTGCTCCTGAAATAGTAATTATTTGACTATCAGGACTATAGTTTAAACTATAACCAGAAGTAAAACTTATTGTCGAGCTAGCAGTGAGCTTTCCTGATGTAGCATCATAAAATATGACTGCTCCTTCACCAGGAATTGCTATAGCAATTTGTTTACCATCGGGGCTCAAACTAACACCTCCAGCAATACCTGTATTAGTAATAGATTGGAAAAAGAAACCGAAATTTGCTATTTTTTTACCAGATAAATCCCAAAGTTTGGGTGAAACACCAACAATTTTATCTGAATTAATATCAACTCCCAAAGTTAATACTTGCTGTCCGTCAGGGCTAATATCTATTTCAATAACTTGGTTGGTGTTAGCTTTAAATTCTCTAATTTTTTCCAAGGTTTTTAAGTTCCAAAATTGCACCATACCAACAGCATTTCCTATTGCAATCTCTTCGCCATTAGCAGTAAACTCTAAACTCTGTATAGTTCCACTTCCATCAATTTTTAATTCTTTAATTTTCTTACCTGATAAATCAAAAAAATCTACGTTTACTTTCAGTGTTGATGTTACAGCAATATACTGACTATCTGGACTAAATTCAACTATTGAATATCCGTCAACCAACTCTGATGATTCTGCTACTTTCTTTCCAGAAAAATCCCAAATATAGAATGTACCTGTTCTTCCCGCAATAGTAGCAATGTATTTACCATTAGGACTAATTGCTAACTTATGAATTTCTAGCTTTTCAGGTATTTGCCATTCAGTAACTTTCTCTCCTGCTAAATTCCAAATTATTACTTTACTTTCGCCATCTGCAAAACTATGTGAAACAATGTGCTTACCATCAGGAGTAAAAAAAGCTTGCCTAATGAATTCAGCATTACCCAAATTATAACTCTGAAACTCATTTTTTTCTTTAATATTGTTAGTAATAGTCTGCAACGCCAACAAAGGACGAGTAGTCGGATAATTCCCCAACTTTTCATCATCTTTAACCAATTGTTTCAACTTTTGCCCTGCATCCATCGCCGTCATTAATGCACTAATTCCACCTTCCCCAGACTGAAATTGATTCAATGCTAAATTACTCAAACTATCTACTTCATTAATCAAACTTTGTCTTTCCGCACGTTGCCATTGCCACACCGCTCCCACAGCAAATAATGACACCATCACCAAACCAACACTTAACCCAGAAATAAGTTTTTGCCGCTCTCTCTCTCGTCTTTTCCTACTTTTCTCAACATACCCCCTCTCTTTTTCAGGAATTTTTTGCTCTGCTTTTTCCAACCAACTTTCTGCCTCTTTTAACAAACCTCCTTGCAACAAAAAGTCATCCTTCTTTTCCTTTTCCCACTGACTCAAATTATCCCTTAATTTCTCTTGCCAACGTCGAAATTCCCAATCTTGCTCTATCCAATTTTTTAACCGACTCCAAGCAGTAATTAAAACTTCGTGAATTAACTCTACAGAAGCAACATCTTTTTCCTTAGAAGTGTTTGTAAACTCAGAAAAACCTCTCTCCAAACCTCTCTCCTGCGAGGAGAGAGGCTTTGAAACCCCCATTCCCCTCCCCCCTTTCAAAGGGGGGTTAGGGGGGATAGGAAGGGGGGCAGGGGGGGTTAGGTTTTTAGGATTCATCGTTTTTCTTAGAAGTGTTTGTAAACCCATAAAAAACCTCTCTCCAAACCTCTCTCCTGCAAGGAGAGAGGCTTTGAAGCCCCATTCCCTTGTAGGGAAGGGGGGCAGGGGGGTTAGGTTTTTAGGATTCTCTGTGCAATACTTCTCAAACAGTTTCTTATTTGTCACTACCAAACGCTCGTCGGCAAATTTAATTACTAACTGCCAATTTTCTTTGCCAATATCTGCAAAAGTGGCAATTTTCCGAGTAGCAATGCGACTAACTTCCCCCGATTTTTCCTGACTTATCGGTTGTACTAATTGAGTAAAAATATATCGCGCCTGCTCTTTCTCCTCCTGACTTAACCCAATATAAATCTTTTCCGCATAATCCCCTAAAACTTTAGTCAAACCTCCAATTTCTTCATAACTCGTCAGAGAAATTACTCCATATTTTTGCCTTTTCCATAACTCCTCCAAAGCAAATTGCAGCATCGGTAAATGACCAGAATTTTGCCGATAATCTTGAATCATTCTCTTAATTAACTCATCCGCAAATTCTACTTCAAACTTTTGAGTAGGCAGAGCGATCGCCTCCTTCAACTCTTCATCATTCATAGGAGTAATTAACTTATCCCGTTCATCAAAAATCTTACCCAAATCTTCATCTAAAGCTTGAGATAAAAAATCTGCCCGTAAAGTTAAAACAATCTTCCAACTCTCTTCCCGAACCGCCTCAACCAAACCTGCCAAAAATGACCGACGTTTCTCCTCAGAACATAAAGTATAAAGTTCCTCAAATTGGTCGATTACCAACAAAATTTGACAACCATTCTTTTCTTGCACAATGGCAGTTAAACATTTAGCTAACTCCCCATAATTAGCCTCCAAATTTACCACCAAATCCAAAAAAGATAAATTATTTGCAGTTAAATTAGGTGAAATATTCCCCAATTCCTCAGCCAAATTTTCCCAAGGATTCGGATGAGGAAAACCAGGACGAATTTTCACCACAAAACGGGGTAAAAATTCCGTAGCTTGAGCCAACCATTGAGGAATTAAACCAGCAGCAACTAAAGAAGATTTTCCACTACCAGAAGCACCAATCACAGCAACTAAATTTTGCCTTGCCACCTTTGACAACAAAGAATTAGTCAACACTTTCCTGCCAAAAAATATCTCCGTATCATTTTCAGTAAAAGAACTCAATCCTTTGTAGGGAGACATCTGAATCTTTCCTCCCAACTCCAACCAACGGGGAGGAATTTCCGCAGGATTTTGACATAAAACAGGCAACCAACTCACACAAGGAAAATCTTTTTCTAATATTTGTAACCTTTGCCGACTCTCCCGCAAAGAACTATATAAAGATAAACCTTGAGTATAATTTTCCAGAAAAAATTGGAGAAACTTCGGAGCAATAGCCACAGGTAAATTTTCCCGCATCACAATAATTTGTGGTAAATGTAAATCCTCACTCTCTGCCAATTGATAAGCCAAACCTAAACCATCACAACTATTAAAAATCGCCAACTTTAAACCATACTTAACAGCTTGTTGAAGATGATTTTTTATTTCAGAAATAGTCAAAACATCTTGACCATTAATTTGAATCGTACCAATACTGCCATTATCTTTAGTTTTGCCATGACCAGCAAAAAATAAAATATCCCAATATTTTCCCCACAAAGGTTCATCTAATTGTGTGCGTTGAGGTTCTATTAACCAACAAATTTCTGCATCAGGAATTAATTCTCGAATTACCTGTTCATCAGCATCAGTTCCGGCATTATCTCCCAAAATAACTAAAATTTTTACCTTATCTTTTTTGTCAGATTTTATTGTTGTCTTAACTCGCTGAAAATTAGGAGAAGCGATGGAAATTTCAGCCTTCGGAAAATCCTTTAAAAAATCCCATTCATGCCAAGGCAAACGTCGCAACCAATGATTTTCAGTTGCCAATAAAATTCTCGTACTTTCTGATTTATCTAAATTATTCCGAAGTAAAATTTCTATCGGTTGAAAATCGGGGGAACTCAACCAAGTATTAAAAGTTTGAGCTAATAACTCAGCAGCCTTTTTACAAGCTGTAAAAGCATCATTTTTATCCCCATCTGAAATATTAGTCAAACCAGCTTTAGATTTTAAACGATTAGAAAAAAAGACCTCTAAATTTGTATATAAACTTTGCCAATGACGATATTGTTCTAAGATTTCAGAATGTGGAGGTAAATGTGCTGACTTACTAGCGATCGCTAAACTAGGTTCATTTTTTATCGAATCTATATCTTGCGAAATTTCACAACGCACCGAAAAACCCTTTTGAAATCCACCATCAATATTGAGAGTAACTAACTTTCCCATAACTGCTCCTAAATTTATCAGAAGGATGAATAAATATTAAGTGGGACAGGCATCCTGCCTGCTCCTCTGTTCCTGCCCGTCCGAAAATACAAGGAACGGGCAAGATGCCCATTCCACAAAACTATTAAAATATCCCGCATTTATGCAATGCCCGAAATTTTGTTGATAAACCCGGTTTCTGCAACAATTTCTAACTTACAGAAAAATCAGAAAATTGTCGAACAAAAGGCGAACGAAAAGCCAAAACAATATCAGATTTTGGCACACCTAAATCTAATAATTGTTGAGCAATACCTTGCTCAGTAAAATCTTGCTGAATCCAAATTTTGCCATCTTTAATATCAACATGAATAGAACAACCATAATCCCGTTTTTCATTTTGCCAACGCAAAGAAATTAAGAGGTAATGATTTCTTTCCGAATCCAAAATTAGTTGTGTTTCATATTGTGAATCTTGAGTATGATATTGATAGTGTTCTTTAAGTATTTGTGTGACAATTTCTGGATAATTTAATCGCTCCATAAAACAATTATCTCCAAAGTACCGTTCGTAGGGACGTTGCATGCAACGTCCCTACATTATGGTTAATCAATGTATTTTATATCTAAACTAAACAACAAAATCCTCACTAATCACAGCTTCACCTAATACCAATTGTACTGTAAATTCTTCCCCTAATTCTCCTGCAAATTGACATTGAATAATCCTATCTTCACTTCTAGCTGTAACTTCTTGAAAAACTTCATTTTTACTTAAAACAATCAACTTCAAATTAGGAGGAAGATAAAAATTATCCCCAGTCGGATAAACCCGTAAAGTTATTTCCACTTCAAAAGAATCATCATTTTCTGGTAGTAAATTTACCAGTAAAACTACAGAATGACTCAACAAATCTGATCGTAAATCAATAAGTTTTGTACCTTGAATTTCGTCCCTACTTCTAAATACTAATCGTGAAGGACTTAATAATTCATTTGCTGCTTGCCATCCAGTAGTTAAAATATTATCAAACCATTGAGTTAAATTCACCCGACTTGGTATGATTTCTACATCTATAATAGGAACACCTAATCTCTCTGAAAGTAAACCTTGTTGATGCAAAGATTCTACTTGCTCACAAGCAGATTGAGAACCTTTGAAAACCAAAATTATACTACCCATTTTAATTTCCACTACCCTAAGATAAGGACATCCTGTTATCGCCCTCACTTTGTTCTCAATTTCTAACAATTGTTTTGCTGAAACATCATCAGGGATTCTAATTAATAAATTTGTTTCTTTTTCAGGATTAGGAGGTTGAGGTTGTTTTTTATATTTAGAATTCAACAAATTAAAAACAATATCTTTAGGATTACCAATTTCTATATCTTCAGTATTGCCAGTTTTGATATTTTTAGGATTACCAATTTCTTGCTCCAGCAATTTTTGTAAGCAAAAATGAATCCCTTTTTTCTTTTTATCATTACTTAGTTTAGTTCTGAGAGAATCAACTGATGTAATATCTTCTAATTCAGAAACCATATCTGGAAGTTGTTTTGCAACTAATGCCATTAATAAATACTGCTTGTGAAATTTGCTTAAGCCTTCCCTCATTGACCATTTTTTTTTAATTTTTTCTAGGTCAAAAATTAAATCATTAACATTCCAAGTAGCTTGAGCTTCAGCATAAAAGTTATAATTAACTAAATCTTGAAGACACTTAGAATTACTTGCAGCTTGATTCATCAAATTTACCTCGCAACGTTTTTTTTCTAATAGTCATAATTTTACCATTGTTGTTAATAATGACCATTAGTTATAAATAATTTCCATTATCAATTTGCCTTGTAGAGTAGGAATTGAGAGGCCAAAAAATACTTAATTAAGCCTCATCAATTTTACTAAAACAAAGGAGTCATTTTCTTATGAGCAATCCTATCGTAGCCACCACTGCAGTAGGCGGTGCATTAGCTGGAGCAGCTACTACAGGCGGTACATTAGCAACTGTTACCGGAACAACTGCTACTGGTATCGCTACTACAACTGGTGGTATTGGTATCACAACCTTAGCAACAACAGCAGGTACAGCAACTTCAGTAGCTATCGCTCCCGTCGTAGCTGTAGTAGCAGCACCAGTTGCAGTCGGAGCATTTGTTTGGTGGTTACTGCGTGATTAACTTTGGCTAAACAGCATCTACATTTGTAGGGTGCATTGCAACGCACCCTACCGATCGCCCATACCAACAAAAAAACAGGAGAAATTTAGATATGTCTGCATCTGAAATTGTTATGCACCAGATGTTTGCTGAAGCTGTTGCCCACTATCACCCCTTTGGTGAATATCTCGGCTATCAAGAGGCCGCAGATGGATTTATTGTCTATTATGAAGGCACGAATGGTCAACAATATATGGCAATAGATACAGAAGGAAACGTCCTTGGGGATACGACGATGGGAACAACGAGAACAGTTGGTGCTTTCGCGGTGGGAGTCGCTATTCTCGATGCTCTGTTCGGAGGTTCATCTTCCTAGTTGTCTTCATCAAGATATTGGTTAAATGGCAAAGTCTTTACAACTTTGCCTACATTTTGGTATAACACCTCGGTTTTTATTGTCAAAGTTTTGGGCATCAATAGGAATAACATATTAAGGATGCTTTTCCCGGTTAGGTGAGGAAACAAACCCGGTTTTTCAAAGATTTATTCTATTTAAGGAATCATTCATTATGAACAAAAATTTGTCAATTATTTCTGCTGCACTTTTCGCTATTTATTCTAGTTTGACTATTACTTTACCCGCAATAGCTAAGTCAAGCACAAGCGATCGCCCACAGACTATCCAAGTCACCCCAGAAAATTTACCAAAAAACACCATTGCTCAAACAGGGCGGTATGCTTTTAGTATTATTTGGTTGTCTTCTTCTACAAGAAGGATTACTCTGAAGAGCGTTTCTACAGGTAACAGGTTTGATATTTATTATGCCAGCCCAATTAGTCCAAAAGTTGGGGACATGATTACAGTAATTATGGATAATGGTAGATGGAATACTCTCATCAATGAACGCACAGGTAAATCTTCAGCAGTTACGAGCGTTCAAAGGAAATACTAAACTAAAACGAAGATAAACAGGTTAGATAGGGACTTACGGACCAAAATAACAAATCGGGTTTAGAGCGCTTTTCATTGTCAGTAGTAGGGATGTTCGCATTTTTGTTATGCAACGTCCCTACATTAATTAGGGTTAATAATATATTTGATATCTAAACTAAATCACAAAATCCTCAGTAATTACGGCTTCCCCTAAAAATAATTGTATTGAGTTGGGCTTAAAATTCCTCAACTATGTACTCATTATTCAATTGGCCATACAAATATATTCGACTCGAAATCAAGTTTGTTCAAATTAATCTAAAATTTGAGTATTTGATTATTAAAAGTTCATCTAAAATTATGCTCAAAAAAAACAAACCAATAATTAGTCTAATTCTCAGCTTATTCTCCCTAACTCCTACGATCGCCCCCACCTTAGCAGCGCCACCCCGTACCCCAGATCAAGAAGAAACCTGCGAAATTTTAGTCATCGGTGGCGGTTTGTCAGGAGCAGCAACTGCCTACGAATCACTATTAGCAGGACGCACCGTTTGTATCACCGAAATCACCGACTGGGTGGGCGGTCAAATTTCCTCCCAAGGCACCTCCGCTCTCGACGAACGCGGAACTCAACGCAGTCTCCTATTTTATCCCCGTGGTTATCTAGAATTACGGGAACGCATTGAGGAAAAATACGGTAGACTTAATCCTGGCACCTGTTGGGTAAGCGTCTCCTGTTTTATGCCTTACGATGGTCACGGTATCCTATTTGAGATGTTAGAGGATGCTGCCAAAAAAGGCGGAGGTACATTAAAATGGTTTCCCAATACTATTATCAAAGAATTAGATATATCTAATAATCAAATTAATAGAGCGATCGCCATCCAATATCAACCAGCAGCAGGCACCCCACCCATCAACAGCGAACCCCTATCTCAAATTATCGAAGATGCTTACCGTTACCAAAACTCAGCAAGATTTGACAAAACCATAATTCAGTTTGTACCCCAACCATCCCCAGATAAAACAGGTGGTGCTGACTGGTATGTTGTAGAAGCAACCGAAACTGGAGAAATTATTGCTCTCGCAGATGTTCCCTATCGTCTCGGTATCGATCCACAAACCTACGTTGACCCCTCATCCCCTGTTGACACTAGAGACTCCTACTGCACTCAAGGTTTTACCTACACTTTCGCAATGGAGGCGACCGAAACACCTCAAACCCATGTGGAACCGCCATTTTATTCTCAGTACGCCCCCTACTATAGTTATGAATTATCCAGATTAGCTAATTTCAACTTAGTTTTCACCTATCGGCAAATTTGGTCAATGAAACCAGACGCACCCCAACCCCCCGACTACAAAAAACGAACTATTTATCCCGGTGATATTTCCATGCAAAATTGGACTTGGGGTAATGACTACCGCCCTGGAAACCGCGACGATAACTTGATTTATAGTCGAGGACAACTACAAGCTACAGGTCAACTACAACCGGGGGGTTGGATGGGTGGTTTGCGTGCTGAAACTCTCCGTCGAGGTGAGGAAAATGCTCTCGGTTATTTTCATTGGTTAGTTGAAGGAACTACTGACTCTCAGTTAGGGGAAGGAGTGAAGAAAAAATATCCAAATCATCTTTTATTGACTGGGTTGGACGCGCCGATGGGAACAGCTCATGGGTTATCGAAATATCCTTATATGCGAGAGGGGCGACGCATTATTGGTCGTGTCGGGAAAACTCACCCAAAAGGTTTTACTGTGGGAGAGGTTGATATTGCTAAAAAGAATTTTCGGGATGATTTTTATCTACAAAATTTACCGCCGGATAGGTTACATTATTTGTGGGGAGCTGTTTCTGCTTTTGTTCCCCCAGATGCACAAATTAATTCAATGAAAGAAATGCCTCAAAGAGCAAGAGCAACGATTTTTCCTGATAGTGTAGGGATAGGTCATTACGCCATAGATTTTCATCCTTGTATGACAAAAAGTCCGGCAGAAGCACCTGGAAATTCTGAAAGAGCAGGTATTAGGCGAGGTCAGGGTTCTGCCTATCCTTTTCAAATACCTTTACGAGCAATGATTCCCCAAAAAATTGATAATTTGTTAGTAGCTGGAAAGAGTATCGCGACAAGTTATATTGCTGCTGCTGCTTATCGAGTACATTCTTTTGAATGGTCTGCTGGAGCTGCTGCTGGTACAACAATTGATTTTGCTTTAGAAAGGGGTATTTTTCCTTATGAATTAATTGATGATATGCCTTCTAAGGAATGGGAATTAGAAATATTACAAGGTCTTTTGCAGGAAAATGGCAATCCCACAGCTTTTCCTGAAACTTCTATTTTTAATAATACTTGGGATGAATGGAAATAGAATTAGAGATGAGGTATTTGTGTTGGGTGGAAAATATAGCAGAAGTCAAAAGTTAAAAGTTCAATTCTTGCTGTGACTATATTTGAGAATTTGAGAATTTCCTAACAGTAATGGTGAGTGCTATAAAAGAAATAATTCTACACTCATCACAAAATTCTCATATTCTATCCACTTAAAAATTTATACCGTTAAAGCTCAGGCAGATAGACCTCTGAAAAAATTAATCTTTAGAGATGTCTAATATTTTCAAATTTATTGATTTAATATATAGACTTTTTTAGGGTTGTGTCTGAACTTGGTAACCTAAAGTTTTTCAACTTGAAATAAGGAAACTAACTTAGGGTGAGACGTACTAAAAACAAAAGCATCATAGTTATATCTATACTTTGGTTTTTTAATCGCGACAGAAAATGTATGATTACAAGTTCTATTAATTGAAACTTGTCTAAATTTAGAAATTTTACATTTAGTTGGTAACATTTTTCTACCTAATAAAAAATAACTCTAGTTTTTGTCAGAATACTTATCACCATTACCTATTAACCGCGAGCTTTTTTGTTTCCCTGATATTACTCCAGTAAAAATCAATCTAACATCTGTTAGTTAAATTTTGAATAAATTTTGGTTAAGCTTCAGTAAAAAGGCGGATTTATGATTAACAATAATATCCTCTTGGCATAATTAGTAATAAATAACTATAGCAGTCCTAAATTGGTTGTGGCAAAATTCCATACTGAAAAAGTTTAGGAAAGTCGAATATTTGACCAGAGGGCAAAAAACTTAAATAGCCACTTAACTACTTTAAAAGAACTGCAAAGATGATAAAATTGTCTAATAAAATTTTTGGTTTGCAACCAAATATCTTCAACGGGGTTTTGCTCCGGCGCATTCGGGGTAAATTTTGTACAATTTATCAACTATTCTTCTTCTATAGCAATCCTAAATAGGTTGTGACAATTTTTATAATAATTAATTCGATATTTTGTGGTGCGGAATGTGGGTTTCAATATCAAGAAAAAAACCTTTTTTAGCTTTATACCCCCTTTATAATACCAAATTAATGCATAGATAGTTACAGTAAAATGACCGCAAAACTGTTATTAATTTTGCGGCCGATGTAGGGGGGTTCATTAATGGATAATTACCTCTCTCTTTTAGGAAGAGGATTGACCAACGCCGAAAAAATTTATTCTCAAGGGGAGAAAAGAAAATATTCCTTATATTCAATTCCGTAACGGTTAAAACCCGAGGTAA
>NZ_JBNHEP010000100.1:0-9744 GCF_050015995.1 Dapis brunnea BLCC-M229
AACAGTGCAGAATTTAGCCCCGATGGTGAGTTGATAGCTACTGCAAGTGATGACAGGACAGTGAAACTATGGCAACGAGACGGCACTATAGTGACAACTCTATCAGTGCATAGTTATGACGAAATAGTGAAACTAGGGAAGCCAGACGGCTTTTTGGTGCAAACTATATCATGGCATCAGGGTAAGGTCAACAGTGCGAAATTTAGCCCGGATAGTGAGTTGATAGCTACTGTAAGTAATGATGACAAAACAGTGAAACTATGGCAACGAGACGGCACGCTGGTGAAAACTCTATCAGGGCATCAGGGTAAGGTCAACAGTGCGGAATTTAGCCCGGATAGTGAGTTGATAGCTACTGCAAGTGATGACAAGACAGTGAAACTCTGGCAACGAGGCGGCACGCTAGTGACAACTCTATTAGGGCATCAGTCTTGGGTCAACAGTGCAGAATTTAGCCCTGATGGTGAGTTGATAGCTACTGCAAGTGATGACAAGACAGTGAAAGTGTGGAAACCAGACGGCACTCTGGTGACAACTCTATCAGGGCATCAGGGTGGGGTCAACAGTGCGGAATTTAGCCCGGATAGTGAGTTGATAGCTACTGCAAGTGCTGACGGCACAGTAAAGCTCTGGAATTTTAACATTGATGACTTGCTCAAGCATAGTTGCGACTGGGTGCGTAGCTATTTGAAAAATAACCCCAATGTAACAGAAGAAAAACGCCGTCTTTGTGACAACATCGACTGAAAATTAACTATAGCATTTCTCAGTAAGCGTGAGATACACGGTGCAGGAGATCCCCCCTAACCCCCCTTGAGAAGGGGGAGACCGGAAGTCCCTCTTTAATTAAGACCTCTCCCCCAACCCCTCTCCTGCAAGGAGAGGGGAGTATTTCTCCCCCTTCCCTCGCAGGGAAGGGGGTTGGGGGGTTAGGTTTTACCTACATTTTTAGACCATACTGAGATAAACTAAAATAATCAAACTATCTAATACTACCTAAAATGCGCTCTTACTCATTAACTGCTCCTGCCAAAATTAATCTGTATCTGGAAATTATCGGCGATCGCCCAGACAACTATCACGAATTAGCAATGGTCTTGCAAAGCATTAGTCTGGCGGATAAAATAGATATTCGTTCTATCGGTATTGAGACTATAGTGGTGCGATGCGACCATCCTTTAGTTCCTCCAGATGCGAGTAATATTGCTTACCGAGCAGCTTCCCTGATGAGCAAACAATTTCCAGAAGTATTTGCTAGATATGGTGGCGTTGAAATTACTATTCATAAACATATTCCCGTGGCAGCAGGGTTAGCAGGAGGTTCGACAAATGCAGCAGCAGTATTAGTTGGTTTAGATTTAATGTGGGAACTTGGTTTAACTCACGGGGAGTTGCAAGAGTTGGGAGCGCAGTTGGGTTCGGATGTTCCTTTCTGTATTGGAGGGGGAACTGCGTTGGCAACTGGGCGAGGTGAAGTGCTTTCCCCACTGCCAAATTTAGACCATCTTTATGTAGTTTTAGCTAAATACAAAAATCTCTCTATTTCTACACCTTGGGCGTATAAAACTTATCGTCAAGAGTTCGGCGATACTTATGTCACCGATACAGAAAGTCAGGAAAGTAGTAGGCAAAGAGTACATTCTGGACCAATAGTATCAGCGATCGCTCACCACAACCACGCAGAAATTGGCAAACTATTACATAACGATCTAGAAAAGGTAGCTTTACCAGAATATCCCCAATTATTAAAATTAAGAGAAGCTTTTGCCTCCCAAAATGTATTGGGTGCTATGATGTCAGGGTCAGGACCAACGATGTTTGCTTTAACAGAATCTCATTCTCAAGCAGAGGAAGTTGAGGCAGCAGTAAAAGGGAAAATGGCTGACCCCGATCTAGAATTCTGGATAGCACAGTTTAATTCTAATGGTATTAGTATTGCACATTAACATCAGGAGTCAGGAGTCAGGAGTCAGGAGTCAGGAGTCAGAATTAATATCAAATATTATGTTTTAAATAATTAATATTGTAGGTTGGGTTGACGTTAGGAAACCCAACAAAAATAGGTCTACAAAAAATAAAGTTGATTATAACTAATATGATGTCCAGATAATAAGTGATAAAAAAGTGCTTGTTTGTAGTAGGGCTTTAATTATAACTATTCAACTAGACATGATATTACAGGAGGTACTGTTCAACAATTAACAATTAATAATTAATAATTAATAATTAATAATTAATAATTATATCATGTTCGGATAATCACTTATAATAAAGTTTTGTTTGTAGTAGGGCTCTCAGCCCGAACTGTAGATAGGGCTGAGAGCCCTACTACGAACTTTAATTATAATAACTATTTAACCGAACATAATATTACCTCTTCTTATAAAAAAGAGGATTGGGCTAAAAGGAATTTTTTTCTTCTCTTGGTCGATTGGATATGGTTAGGTAACCCATCCATCCCATCCTAAGGTCATGCTCCGCAAACGACCGCTGTCTTGGTCGATTGGATATGGCGAGGAGACCTCGCCATCCCATCCTTCGGAATGCTCCGCAAACGACCGCTTTTTCTCCATGAATGGAGAGGCTTTATACCTTAATTTTTCTGTAACCGATAACTGATAACTGAAATGACAAATTCTACTTCCAAATCTAACAAAAAATCTACTCCTAAAGTGAACCCTTTACAATGTTTAGCAAGTTCTATAATTTCTGGTGGATTAGCTACACTTGCCTATTTATTGATGAAATCAATTGCTGAGACATTTGCTAGGAAACCGATTATTTCAGATAATGTTTTTGTGGTGAATATGTCTACTGCCGTTCGGACTTTAGTAGTAGGAGTTATTGCTTTTGCTGCCTGTATGTGTGCGATGGTTACTATCGGTTTAATTGCCTTAGCTATACAAACTATAATTCAGGGATTTAGCAATAAAGAAATGCCTCCAAATGAAAGTTGAATGAGGATATAAGGCTTTAGTTATCTAGGAGAGAAGGAAGAATTATTGAACAAAAAAAGTAAATAATGATAGATATAGCTATCTAAAATGAATTAGAGAAGCTCTTGATTTCAAGCCTTCTACTAAAGTATGAGATACTGTTAATTGATAACTGATAACTAATAACTGAAATTACCAATATATTTGAGAGCTGCCAAAACTTGCTCTAGTTCATTTTCTCTGTCAATAGACAAAGCATAAGAACGACCATATATGGGAACATTTGCTTTTTGAAGTTTAACAAAAACAAACTCTCTACTATTAACAAGAAAACCAAACTGTGGCTTATTATTTTGAGAGTCTTTCAACATATAAGCTAAAGCTTGGGGTAGAGCTTCCATAACATCAAACTTGGTACTTTTTGATTCAATAACCAGTATCCAAAGTCTGTTTTGTACAACTAAAATATCTATTCTACCTCTAACAATTAAATCATTATCTTTAGCAGAAATTTCCACAGAAGTTTCTGTTCTTATAGAAAAGGGGGGTTGAAAAAATCCAGCTAAATCTAGTAAGGGCGATAAAATAACCATTTTGACTCCCTCTTCCAATAAAGGGCGACGATTAACTAAGTTAAAATAGTTACTGCGAACTCTTTCTAGACTACGTTTCTCTTCATCTGTTAAAGAAGGTAAATTTTCTTGCCATTCTGGGAAAAATTGGCGATCGGTTGTTAGTTGTAGCCCAAAGTTTTCTTGTAGTTGTTCTAGAGTAATATCTTGAGCATGAATAGTTTGAACCATAATAAATCATTTCTATTTTCAGAATAATTTATGCTATTTCTTCTTTTTTTTTTAATAGTATTGCCTTTCACTTAGCACTTATAAACTGTTTGTAAAGTTATAAAGACCTCTCTCCTAGGAGGATAAAGGCTTTGAAACCCCCATTCCCTTGTAGGGAAGGGGGCAGGGGGGTTAGGTTTTTAGGACTCATCGGTCTATTACAGAAAAGGTAATTATTAATTATTGAAAACCTTAACTTCAACTAAGATTAATTAGGGCTTGCTGAATAAATATGAAAGTATTTACAGATCAAGGTTTTAGCCTTTAATAAGCGAAAAAAAGTGCAACTTTTTAAGCTTGAGCGATTAAAAAGTTAGGATAACAGGCAGAATAATTCCATAAAAATCAAGGGATAATTCTTTCGACTACCTCCTCTAAATTCCACCTTCCTCCTGACTCCTGACTCGGTCCTCCTGACTCCTACCCCTAGCAAAAGACTTTTTCAGCAAACCCTAATTAAACCTTGGTCAAAAATATGATTATTAACATCAATACCCCTAACAATTAAACGGTCATCATAAACATCAAAAGCAGCAAAACTAAAATCACTTGTAGAATATTCAGTCCACTCCGATTTACCTACAAGACGTTGTTTTGCTCCAGCACCACAGGTTAAATAAGTAGTACCATTTATTGCGCGAGTTCTTTCATAATCATGTTCATGTCCGTTAATATAAAGTTGAACCTGATATTTTTTAAATAGAGGAGTTAAAATATCAATAAATTTTTCATTTAACCCATACATTCCCGAAGAATAAATTTGATGATGACCAAATACTATTTTCCAGGGTGCTTTACTGTTACTCAGTTCTTTTTCTAGCCAATTTAATTGAGCTTTCCAGTTAGCATTAATATTGGTATCTAAGGCAAAAAATTGAATTGGTTTATACTCAAAAGTATAGTATCTTCCTGCCATATTAAAATCTGGATATTCTAGTTCCCACTCTCCATTATTACTTCTAAGATCGTGGTTGCCCAGACAGGCATAAAATTTTACTTTATTGTCTAATAAAGCTTTGTATGGTTTCTCAAAAACATCGCCAATTTTTTCAATTTCTCCATCTTCATAGATATTATCACCACCAAGAATTACAAAGTCAAAAGGATATTGTAAATAATAACGTCTCATAGCTTCAGCTACAGCAAATTGCTCTTTGCCTCCTGTACCAGTATCGGCAACAGAAACAAACCGAAAAATAGGATTAGTTTTGAGAGAGAAAAAATTATACCGTTTCACGGAAGTTAAAAGTCAAAAGTCAAAAGTAATATTTTATCAGGTCAAAATTTTGACGCTACAGTAATTTCTGGAAATTATTTCACATCTAAAGTTGGAAACTATTTATAACATTCTTTTTTCACGCTTGGTATTGCTTAACGTAAGCATTTAGCAGTCAGGTATCAGCTATCAGCTTCTGAGCCACATCTATAGTTTTATGCCACATAATTGTATGCAGAATCATGGTTTTTGTGCTTTAATTCTATGGTTTAAAATTTAATATAAGCTAAACTAATCCTTGCTTTATTCATTAAAAAGCTCAGAGCTCAGAGCTGACCGCTAATAGCTGAATGCTTAGTGACGCTACTTAGACTAGGTAAAAATAAAAATTGACGACGTTTTATACTCATAATTAATGGGAAAATAAATTAACAGGACTTACGCACCCAAACAAGAAACCGGGTTTATTGCCCTGATTATTGTTTCTCAGGAAATTTCATCGATCGACCCGGTTTCTGCGTCAGTCCTAATTAAGTAGAAACAGGACTATAGTCCACAGTACAAATTTGTCTTTTATTTTATCGCTTTATTAGTCGATTTGCTTAGTCCAAAAGGTATAGAAAAAATGTCAGAAGACCAATCAAACCAACCAAATTCAGAACAACCTGAAACAGAAGCAGTTTCCCAGGAAACCACAGAAACTCCTTCTATCACCTCCGAAACCCAACCTCAAGAACAACCTATTACCGAGAATGAATCAGTTGTGGCCAAACCTGGACTTTGGCAGCAAGTTTTGGGGTTAGTTCGTTCCTTACTACCAGAGTCCCTAAGTCAGAAGCTTTCTGATGGGTTGTTGACTGGGGCGATCGCTGGTATTTTTGCCCTAATTCTGGTAATTATTTTTGTTTCTTTTCCTTCTAGTAAACCTACTACTGAAATGGCAGATGTTCCTGTCGTTGCAGAGTCTGAATTAACAGAGGCGATCGCCCCGGAAGAGTCTGTAGCTTCTACAATAGATTCAGAAGATGCAGAAATTACCGATCCAGCATTACAAGAAGCTCCTGAATCTATAGAACCTGTTACACCTCCACCTCCAAAGTTAACACCAGAGCAAATTTTTCTAGTGTCAATTCAAAATCAGATTGATGATTTAGCTAATCAATATGGTGGTGGAATTATAGAGTCTTTAAAATTTGATTTTCCCAGTAATTTATTAATTGTTGAACTGAACAATAATTGGTATGGTATGAGTCAAGAAGAACAAGACGAATTAGTTAATCAAATGTTTGAGGAGGCGCAAGATTTAGACTTTAATAAATTGGAACTAACCAACTCTCAAGGCAGAATGGTAGCTCGGACTTCAGTCATTAACTCTAAGATGATTATTTTAGAGCGATCGCTCTTAAAGTTACCAGGGTAATTTTCAATAATTAATAATTAACAATTAATAATTAATAATTAATAATTAATAATTAATAATTAATAATTAAATAATTATGGTTTAAAGCCTCTCATGAGCAAGGAGAAAAAGCGGTCGTTTGCGGAGCAGTCCGTTAGGATGGGATGGCGAGGTCTCCTCGCCATATCCAATCGACCAAGAGAAAAGAAATAATATTTCCTTAGATTCAATCCTCTCGGTTTTAACCAGAGGTAATTATCAATTATCAATTATCCATTATCCATTAATGA
Source organism: Dapis brunnea BLCC-M229 (assembly GCF_050015995.1). Lineage (NCBI taxonomy): Bacteria > Bacillati > Cyanobacteriota > Cyanophyceae > Oscillatoriales > Microcoleaceae > Dapis > Dapis brunnea. The sequence continues at coordinate 6,684 of NZ_JBNHEP010000100.1, forward strand.
ACTCTTCTTATAAAGAAGGATTGGGTTAAAAGGAATTTTTTTCTTCTCTTGGTCAATTGGATATAGCGTTTTTGCTGGCGCAAAGCTTTCCTATCGGAATGCTCCGCAAACGCTTTTCATGTCGCGAAGCGTTAACGAAGTTGTGCGTTAGCTAAACGGCTAAAAGCCGACATGAAACGCTACGCGAGCAGCCGAAACAACCGCATTTTTATCCATGAATTGAGAGGGTTTATACCTTAATTTTTCGGTAATAATTCAGCTAGCTAGCTGAATTATTACTCTAATTCTGCCTACTTACTTATACACTTATACAAAAGGTTGATTTTAAAGTTTTTGATTTATAGCAGTGTTTTAATTAATTTCTTGTTATTGCCAATAATTTTATAGTATAATAAAAAATTCAGGATAAAAAAGTGAGTAAAAATATATTATGAGTAAGAAAAGTGGTGAAGGACAAAAAATAATTAGTGATAATCGCCAGGCAAGATTTAATTATCATATTATAGAGACTTATGAAGCTGGCGTGGCATTACAAGGAACAGAGGTAAAATCAATCCGGGAAGGTAAAGTCAACTTACGGGATGGTTATGCTTTAATTCGTAATAACGAAGCATGGTTACTTAACGTTCATATTTCTCCATATCAAAAAGCAGGAGAGTTTTTTAATCACGAACCTCGACGTAGTAGAAGATTGTTATTACATAAACAAGAGATTCGGAAATTAATTGGAAAAGTAGAACAACAGGGATTAACTTTAGTACCTTTGAGGATGTATTTTAAACGCGGTTGGGTAAAAGTTGATATTGCTTTGGCACAAGGTAAAAAACTTTATGATAAGCGTGAAACTATTAAGCGTAGAGATGATAAAAGGGCTATGCAAAGAGCAATTAAACAATATTAAATCAACAAATTGTATGAGAGCAAATCAGAATTCTGAATTGAGAACTCAGAATTGAGAATTCAGGGTAGAAGAAGATAAAAAAATCAGGTATTCAGGAGAAGAAAGTTTTATTATATCTATCATCCGGACATGATATAAAAGATTAATGTTCAAGACTGCTAGCATCTTAGATAGGTCTACTATGCTTATAGAAAAACAAATTTCCACCCCACCTTATTAATTTGGAGTGGAAAAATATCAACTTAATAACGACGCATTTCATTCAGAAACTTATTTTGATAACGCAAAAACTCTTTTCGAGATTCTTGGAAACGACGTTTATTATATTTTTCTATTTCCAAAATTCGACGTTGTTGATCCTGGAGAAACTTTTGCTGATACCTCAGATATTCGGTGTGCCACTCATTAAAACGACGTTGACCATCACGAACTAACATTTGGCGGTAATGTTCGTGATCCAGCAAATGTATTGGAACATTACTAAGATCTCTCATCACTTAATACCTCTCAAACAAACATCTAAATCCTAAAATATTAAAATTTTAGTTATTTAATTTAATATATCACAAAGGAATAATACCAGTTTCAAAAAATAATGCTATATTAACTTTTTTTTGTAGTTAGGGAAGACCTGGATTTTGCCATATAGGAAAATTAAATAAAGAGCAAGGTTTTTGCCTATTCCTTATTCTCTATTTCCTACTCCCTTTTTTACTGTAACGACCTTTTTTGAATTTGGTATAAGGAAGAAAAAATAAATATTGAAGAAAATAAGGTAAATAAGGTAAATAATGATAAAGATAGGTAGCTTCTCCAATTCTCAAAACTTCTTCTAGATAGAAATTGATAACTTTCCTTTTTGTAGGCACTTTGTCGGTTGGGTTGCGTTGCCACTTAACCCAACCTACGGTGTTATAACTTGTATGGTTTTGGTCACTAAACCCTTACCTTTCTTATTATCCATGAATGTAAATTTATAGTAATTTTCCAGCTTTAATATTTTTTTTAGAAATATTCTCTAACTTGAATTCAATAGATTTTATGAAGTACAAGGATGCAATTTAACACTCATTCCCGCCCAAGAAACATTTTTTTCTGTATAAGTTACTAACCTAGCTTTACCAGTAACTAAATCATACTTAAAAATTTGACCATTAAATATAGCAAATAATTCATCACCGTAAAAATCTAGACAACCAGAATTTTTAACTCCACTAGCACTACCAACAGGAATAGGAGTAGCATTATTATTAAGTCGCATTAGATATCGTTGCTGATTATAATTATTACCAAAATCTGAATAACCTCGACCTTTATTATCAAAAGCTAAACCACCACAATAAAGAGGATAATAAGATTTATAAGATTTAATAATTCTTCCTGAACCTGTCTTTACATTTACTCTTAATAATGTTTGAGGACCCATTGCATAGAGAGCATTTCTATGTTTAGAAAAAGCTAAACTAGCTACTTTACTATTACCTAATTTACCAATAATTATAGTTTTAGCAGTATTAGGATTTATTCTGACTAAATCTGTTGTTTTTGAGTCTCGCCACCGAATACCATAGAGTATATTTCCACAAAAAGCAATATCTACTATGTACATACCCATAGAACCAATTAAGACTGTTTTACCAGATTTAATATCTAGAGTATAAAGATTACTTGCTTTGCCATTAGAGTATAAATCTTGAATATAAATTAATTCTTCATTCTGTTTATAAACTTCGTCTGATATTTCTGAAATTTCTACGGGGGAAACTACGTCTGGGTCTTCTTGTTCTATATCGGTGGGCGGTTCCGATGACTCCAGGAACAATGGGATACCTGATGGGGATGCTTCGTCTGGCGGTTGGAATTGTTCTACTATATCGGTTGGTAATTCCGAGGAGTCTTGTTGTAATGGTGGTGGATCTGATTCTGGTATTTTTTTTTTTGACTTTCCCAGGGGTTTTCTCTCCTGATTTTTGGTCTTTTTGTTTTGCCTACTACCAAGTAAATTACCTGTAACTTTTTCTAGTCCTTCAGATAAATTGTCTGTAACTTTTTCTAGTCCTTCAGATAAATTATCTGTAACTTCCTCTAGTCCGTCTGGTAAATTATCTGTAACTTTTTCTAGTCCTTCAGATAAATTATCTGTAACTTCCTCTAGTCCGT
>NZ_JBNHEP010000100.1:9844-10180 GCF_050015995.1 Dapis brunnea BLCC-M229
TCAGATAAATTATCTGTAACTTCTTCTATTCCCTCAGATAAATTATCTGTAACTTCTTCTATTCCCTCAGATAAATTATCTGTAACTTTTTCTAGTCCTTCAGATAAATTGTCTACAATTTCTCCTCCACTATTACCAATAGATTTCAAACTTTGCAACGGATTAGTAAGTAAGGCCAAGGGATTCAAAAAGAGAAGTTTTAAAAGTTGCCCAATGATAGTAATAAGTTTTATAAAAAGTTTCACACCAGCTTTGAGCCATGACCAAATTTTGTCGATCGCCTTAAGTATAAATAAATAGATTTTTACTGGAATAGCAATAAATAGTTGAAATAAT